>CALWHO010000046.1 GCA_944380405.1 uncultured Lachnospiraceae bacterium | reverse complement strand
GAGTATGAGTCGCAAAGGCAACTGTTTAGACAATGCAGTTATGGAAAATTTCTTTGGAATATTGAAAAGTGAATTATTATATTTACAAAAATTTGAATCAATGGAGCAATTCAAACAGGAGCTTGAGAATTATCTTGATTATTACAACAATAGACGCATTAAGACAAAGCTAAAGGGCTTGTCGCCTGCTGTTTACAGACAACAAGCCCTTATGGCTTCTTGAACAGTTTTTATTTAAAATTTTTGTCTAACTTTTTGGGTTCAGTTCATATGGGAATACGGTTTTTTTCTTACAGAACTGAAAGAAGTCGGTCTTTCACAAACTCAAATTCTCTTTCTTTTTTTGCTCCGGTATTTTTAATTCTTAAACGGTATGTATTTTCTGGAGGAAATACTGTTTCACCGCCCTTTATAGCCATTGCTTCCAGTTCTTTATCTATAGTAAGAAGAACATTGCTTTTTTTGAAAATATATGCCTCTCTTTCAAAGCTAAATGTATACACAGCTTTAAGATGCTCAATTTTAGCCTTTTGGCAAAATTCAAATACAAGGTCGTCTACTGACGAATCTATGTTGTCAAAATCGCCTTCTACAAAATCGCAAAACTGCTCTTTAGTAATCTTTGAAAAACGCTCGCTTATATCTCCGTATATAAGCACCCTCTTTTTAAGTGTAAATGTAAGCTCGTTTTCCAAACGACAAATGCTTATAAAAAACATTTCTCTTGTATTTGAAAATATATCTGCCTCAAAATGTACTTCGCATACATGCTCTGTTTTCTGTATGCATTTTTTAGCTTTAAAAAGCTGATATTCAAGCCATTTTTTAATTTTTCCGTAGTTATATTTATCTATATTAGTTTCGTATTCTTTTATAAAATCTATCCCAGTAATTTGCTCAACTATTTTGTTTTCCATTAAATCACCTCTAAACCATTTATTAACTATAATAATAGTAATATATAAATGTGACGGTAATTTATACAGAATGTAAACAAAATAGTAATTATTTCTGAATAAATTCTTAAATTATATTGTCCAGTATGCTTTGGATAAGCACAGCAAACTTGCTTTTAACAGCATTACCTGTTTCAATAACTTCTTCGTGACAAAGAGGCTTTTGGCTTACACCTGCTGCCATGTTTGTAATGCATGATATGCCCAGAACTTTCATTCCACAGTGATTAGCCACAATTACCTCTGGTACTGTAGACATTCCAACGGCATCTGCACCTAATATACTTGCCATTTTAATTTCGGCAGGTGTTTCAAAGCTTGGTCCTGTCATTGATATATATACACCTTTTTTAGTTTCAATATTGTTTTCGGCAGCACATTTTTCGGCTATTTTAATAAGGTCTTTGTTGTAGGCTTCGCTCATATCAGGAAATCTTGGCCCAAAAATATCTATGTTTTTGCCTATAAGAGGGTTTGTACCCATCATATTAATATGGTCTGTAATAATCATTAAATCACCTGGATTAAATGATTTATTTACGCCACCAGCTGCATTTGTAATTATAATCTTTTTAATGCCGAAAATATGCATTACTCTTATGGCAAATGTAACATCTTCCATTTTATATCCTTCATAATAGTGTACCCTGCCCTGCATGCACATTACATTTTCACTTATTACAAATTTGCCTGCATGACCTTCAACAGTTGATGTAGGGAAATATGGTATATCTTTATATGAAACATGTTCTGCATTATTAAATCTTTCTGCAAAGTCTCCAAGACCTGAGCCAAGTATAACTGCAACTTCCGGTCTGAATTTTGTTCTGTTTTTTATATACTCACAAGCAGCCAAATATTTTTCTTCCATAAATAAACGCCTCCTTATTTGTTAAAAAAGCGGCTGCACACAAATAAAATTCGTATACAGCCGCAAAAACATCAGTTTCCCTGCTTTTCGTTAGAAAAAACAAAGCCAGTTTTAACACAGTCTATGGCTACAACCATAGTATAATTATCTTTTTTGTAAATCATTGGTTCACCGTTTTTTCTGACAACAACGGCGGTACTTTTTTTGCCTTCATCAAGCCAGTAAGAAAGAAAACAAAAATCGTCTTCTGTTTTAATTGCCCAGTTATATTCTAAAAGTGGTTTGACAAAATAATCATCATCACACTGAAAAAAATCAAATATCTTTTTTCTTAAATCTATAAAATCCAAAACAACATCTGTCAAAGCAGCCTTATGAGCCGTTGTATTTGCCATGGTGTAAACCTCCCATAATAATCCTTCAATTAATGGTACAATTTTATAACATACTTTGTCAACAGTAAGGCTAAATTTTATAAATATTTTTTGAGATATTTTCCAGTGTATGACTTTTCATTTTCTGCCACTTCTTCAGGCGTTCCTGCACATACAACAGTACCACCACCATCGCCGCCTTCAGGACCTAAATCAACTATATAGTCGGCTGTTTTTATGACATCAAGGTTATGCTCAATAACTATAACTGTGTTTCCGCCTTCTGTAAGACGCTGGAGTATTTCTGTAAGACGGTGAACATCTGCTGTATGAAGACCTGTTGTAGGCTCGTCAAGTATATAAACTGTTTTGCCTGTGCTTTTTCGGCTAAGCTCTGTTGCCAGCTTAACTCTCTGAGCTTCACCACCTGAAAGTGTTGTAGAAGGCTGTCCTAATTT
>CALWHO010000045.1 GCA_944380405.1 uncultured Lachnospiraceae bacterium | reverse complement strand
GCTTTCAGCTTTTCGCTGTCAGCAGAAGTTATTTTATCACTTTCATTTTAGCTTGTCAAGAACTTTTTTCAAGTTTTTTTCGGCTTTTTTTCAAGCCGTTTTCTTTAACTTTACTTTCGCTCTCTCTTTAGCTCGTCGCTTTATATTGCAGCGACATTTATCAATTATATCAGCTAATTTCTAAATGTCAAGAACTTTTTTTAAGTTTTTTAAAAAGTTTTTTTCAGCTACTTTTTAATACCTTATTTCAGTTCTTTTCCGCAGCCCCTATGTGGCAGCGACAGGTATTAATTATACACACCTCACAGAAAATGTCAACACCTTTTTTGAAAAAAATTTGATTTTTTTCAAAAAATATCAAAAAGCCGCATTTTATGCGGCTTTCATTATCTTTATAATGTTTTAATATACCCATTTTCACTTAAAAGCTTGTATAATGTTGGCTCTAAATTAAAACACTTGCAAAGCTTGTTTACTTCATCAAGCATCTTCTCTTTGTGCTTTTGACTTATATTTCTTTTAACAGCTCTTATAAGTATGTTCTTAGGAGTGTGTTCAAAGTCTATAAACTCCAAAAGCTGAGTCTTGTATCCGCAGCACTCCAAAAGGTTAGCCCTTATAGAATCTGTCATAAGTGCTGCCACACGCTCTTTAACTATTCCGTATCTTTGAAGTATAGCTATTTCTTCACTATCCATCTGACCACACAGCTCATGCTGGCAGCAAGGCACAGATATTATTATTTTTGAATTCCAGCTTACAGCGTTAAAAAGGGCAAAATCCGTTGCCGTATCACATGCATGAAGTGAAATAACCATATCAACATCAAAAGGACTCTTGTATCCGTTTATATCGCCCACCTGAAACTTTAATCTGTCATAACCATATTTCTCTGCAGCTTTGTTGCATTTTTCAATTACATCAGCCTTTAAATCAAGACCAATTATATTTGCTTTCATATTTTTGATTTTCTCAAAATAATAATATACAACAAATGTTAAATATGATTTGCCACAACCAAAATCTATTATGTTTATACTTTCAAGACCGCTTTTGTTTACAGCATCGTCTATAAACTCTATAAACTTGTTTATCTGTCTGTACTTGTCGTACATGGAATTTACAACCTTTCCGTCCTTTGTAAATACACCCATGTCAACAAGAGGCGGTACAATTTCACCTTCAGGTATAATATATTTTTTCACCCTGTTATGGCTTTCTTTGTTTTCACATTCATTGGCAGCTTTCTTTCTGTTATAAAGCACCTTGTCCTTTTTAGTGATTTTTAAGGAATATTCAAAGCTGTTGCTTCTGAAATTCATCTGCTTAAATCCCTCTTGAGCCATAGCATATATTGTGTCCTTAATTTCGTCTATACCTATATTTTCATGGAAAGCCTGCTTTTCAGTAAGCCTCTCCACCTGAAACTTGTCATTTTTTATTTCAGCAACAGCTTTCTTAAGCTTGCTTTCTTTGTTTCTGTTGTCGCTGAAAACACATTTATAAATGTCATCTTTAAATATGGTTTCTACATACTTATATAAATCATCCATATTATCCTCCTGAAATATAAATATACTCCACAAACAATAAATTCAGCATCAATATATGTCATCATTGTAAAACACTATACTTTAATCCGCCGAATATTCATTTTACTAAATACTAAAAAATATCTCTATATATATGGATTTTACAGTATGGGTCATATTTTAACAAGCATATTTTAAATCCATAAAAACATAACTAATGTCATATATCCATTTTAAAAGCCATTTAATGTCTTATTTTGTTCTTTTAATGTTTTTACCAAAATTATACACAGCACTCTTATACGGGCTTAAAAACGCAAAAAAACGGACACTATATTAATGTCCGTTTTTGTGTCAGTAAATTTAAGGCACAAAAAGACAAGCCGCTTTTATATAGGCGGCTTGCCTTTAAATAGTTATTATGAATTTACACTTTCAAGCCAATGTCTTGGATAAGTAATCTGAGCCTGTGCAGCTGCAAGACGAGCAATTGGCACACGGAATGGTGAGCATGATACATAATCAAGACCAATCATATGGCAGAATTCAATTGATGATGGATCGCCACCATGTTCACCGCATATACCAAGGTGAAGGTCAGGTCTTGTAGTTCTTCCCTTTGTAACGGCAATTTTCATAAGTTCGCCAACGCCGTTTCTGTCAAGTTTAGCTGTTGGGTCGCCTTCATAAATCTTCTTTTCAATGTAGTCGTTAAGTATCTTACCAGCGTCATCTCTTGAAAGACCATAGCACATCTGTGTAAGGTCGTTTGTACCAAATGAGAAGAATTCAGCTTCCTTAGCAACCTCGTCAGCTGTAAGAGCAGCTCTTGGAATTTCAATCATAGTACCAACAAGATACTTCATTTCAATACCTGCATCTGCAATAAGCTTATCAGCAACTTCAACTATAAGTGATTTAACATATTTAAGTTCTTTAACATCGCCTACAAGTGGAACCATTATTTCAGGAACAATGTTGTAGCCTTTGTTTTTCTTAACTTCAATAGCAGCCTCAATAATAGCTGATGCCTGCATCTTAGCAATTTCCGGATAAGAAACTGCAAGACGGCAGCCTCTGTGACCCATCATAGGGTTAAGTTCGTGAAGTGCTCTTGCTTTAATCTTAAGGTCTTCAACTGTCTTTCCAAGAACTTTTGCAATTTCTTCAAAGTCTTCATCAGCTGATGGAAGGAACTCATGAAGTGGTGGGTCAAGAAGACGGATAGTAACTGGTCTGTCGCCCATAGCTTCGTAGATACCAACAAAGTCTTCTTTCTGGTATGGTTTAATAGCTTCAAGAGCAGCAATTCTTTCTTCTTCTGTATCGCAAAGTATCATTGTACGGAATTTAAGTATACGGTTTGGTTCAAAGAACATATGCTCTGTTCTTGTAAGACCAATACCTTCTGCACCAAATTCAACAGCCTTTTCAGCATCTTTAGGTGTGTCGGCATTAGTTCTTATTTTAAGTACTCTCTTAGCATCTGCCCAGCTCATAAATGTAGCAAAGTCTCCTGAAATTTCAGGTGGAACAGTCTTAATGTCTTCTCCGTAGATGTTACCTGTTGAGCCATCAAGTGAGATGTAATCTCCTTCTTTAAATGTTCTGTCACCAAGAGTAAATGTCTTGTTTTCTTCGTCCATTTTGATTTCTTCGCAGCCAGATACACAGCAGCGACCCATACCACGAGCAACAACTGCAGCATGGCTAGTCATACCGCCTCTAACTGTAAGTATACCTTCAGCAGCAGCCATACCTTCAATGTCTTCTGGACTTGTTTCAAGTCTAACAAGTACAACTCTTTCGCCTGCTTCAGCAGCAGCCTTAGCTTCTTCAGCTGTAAAGTATGCTTTACCGGCACCAGCACCAGGAGAAGCTGGAAGACCTTTACCAATAGGTGTAGCAGCTTTAAGAGCTTCCTTGTCAAAAGCTGGGTGGAGAAGCTGGTCAAGCTGTCTTGGGTCAACTTTCATAACTGCTTCTTCTTCTGTAATAAGACCTTCTCTAACAAGGTCAACAGCTATTTTAAGAGCAGCGTTTGCTGTTCTCTTTCCGTTTCTTGTCTGGAGGAAATAAAGCTTGCCGTTTTCAATAGTAAACTCCATGTCCTGCATGTCTTTGTAGTGATTTTCAAGAGTATTAGCTATCTGACAGAACTCTTTGTAAACTTCAGGCATATCCTGTTCAAGAGTAGCAATAGGCTTTGGAGTTCTAACACCAGCAACAACGTCTTCGCCCTGAGCATTGATGAGGTATTCGCCAAACATTGCCTTTTCGCCTGTAGCAGCATTACGTGTGAAAGCAACACCAGTACCTGAAGTATCGCCCATGTTACCAAATACCATCATCTGTACGTTAACTGCAGTACCCCAGCTGTAAGGAATGTCGTTCATTCTTCTGTATACAAAAGCACGTGGGTTGTCCCATGAATGGAATACGGCTTTAATAGCTTCGTGAAGCTGAAGCATAGGCTCCTGTGGGAATTCCTTGCCCTGGTCATCAAAATATATTTTTTTGAACTTTTCAACTACTTCTTTAAGGTCATCAGCTGAAAGTTCTGTATCGTATTTAACGCCCTTTTCTTCTTTAAATTTATCAAGCTGTCTTTCAAATTTAGCCTTTGAAACACCAATAACAACGTCAGCAAACATCATAATAAATCTTCTGTAGCTGTCGTAAGCAAATCTTGGATTTCCTGTTTTCTTAGCAAGACCTTCAACAGATACATCGTTAAGACCAAGGTTAAGGACTGTGTCCATCATACCAGGCATAGAAGCTCTTGCACCTGAACGAACAGAAACAAGAAGCGGGTTCTCGTTGTCTCCAAGCTTTTTGCCAGCTTTTTCTTCAAGCTTAGCTAAAGCTGTTTCAATCTGTTCTTTAATTTCATCAGAAAGCTCTTTTCCGTTTTCGTTATAGTATGTACAAGCCTCAGTGCTTACTGTAAATCCCTGTGGGATAGGAAGTCCCATATTAGTCATTTCAGCAAGATTGGCTCCTTTACCGCCCAGTAAGTCTTTCATCGAGGCGGCTCCTTCATTAAACATATAAACATATTTTTTGCTCATAACACCCACTCCGTTTCTATATTCACAGAATATTCAAGGTAAAAACACTTCTATTTTTATCTTTTTATAAAGTAATAAAACTGCGATTTATAATTACAAAATAAAGTATAACATTATATTCTAATAATA
>CALWHO010000044.1 GCA_944380405.1 uncultured Lachnospiraceae bacterium | reverse complement strand
AAATTAGAAAATTCATTAGGTATAATTTCTGTTGAAAATGAAGTAGTGGCACGTATTGCCGGCTTAACGGCTATGGAGTGCTATGGCATAGTTGGTATGGCTGCCAAAAATATGAAAGATGGTCTTTTTCAGCTTCTTAAAGTGGAAAGCTTGACAAAAGGCATTAAAGTATATGTAAATGAAAACAAAATAAGCATAGATTTTCACATTATAGTTGAATACGGTACAAACATATCCGTTATTGCAGACAACATAGTAAGTGCTGTAAAATACAAAATCGAAAGCTGTTTGGAGCTTGAAGTCGAAAACATTAATATTTTTGTTGAAGGCGTAAGAGTCGACAGCAATTAAGGAGGATATGTGTTGTGAGTTTAACACGAATTAACGGACAATTATTAAGAAAAATGATAATTGCAGGAGCAAATGAGCTGGGAGCTAATAAACAGCTTGTGGATTCTTTAAATGTATTTCCTGTTCCAGACGGTGATACAGGTACAAACATGTCACTTACAGCATTTGCAGCTGCATCAGAAACAGAAAAAAGCGACTCATTTAATCTGGGCGAAATAGCAAAACTTGCCTCAAACGGCTCTTTAAGAGGTGCAAGAGGTAACTCTGGCGTTATATTATCCCAGATAATAAGAGGTTTTTCAAAAAGCCTTGACGGCATCGAAAGTGCAGGAGTAAAAGAACTTGCTGCTGCTTGCAGAAGAGGCGTTGAAACAGCTTATAAGGCTGTTATGAAGCCAAAGGAAGGTACAATACTTACTGTTGCAAGAGCATGTGCCGATGCTGCAGAAAAGGCTGCTGCAGAAACAGAAGATATAGAACGCTTTCTTAAAATAGTTATTGACGAAGGTAACGACATGCTTGAAAAAACAAAGGACATGCTTCCTGTCCTTAAACAGGCAGATGTTGTAGATGCAGGCGGTAAAGGTCTTTTATGCATACTTGAAGGCGCATTTGTAAGTATAAACAGCAACGAAGACATAACTTTAAAAGAAAGAGTTGAAGTTAAAAAGCCGACTGTTTCATACGTCCCAGAAGAAGAAAGTGATATTAAATATGGCTACTGCACAGAGTTTTTCATATTAAAGAAAAACTGTGATGATGATACGGTTTCAAGCCTTAAGTCATACCTTAATTCAATAGGTGATAGCCTTGTTGTTGTAGCTGATGACGAGGTGGTAAAGGTACATGTTCATACAAACCACCCAGGAAAAGCTATTGAAAAAGCTCTTACAATAGGTGCTCTTGATGGTCTTAAAATAGACAACATGCGTATTCAGCATAACTCAAAAATTAATTTTGAAGAGACTGCTAAAAAAGACGAGCCTCAGAAAGAAAACGGCTTTGTAACTGTATGTGCTGGTGGCGGCATAGGCGAATTTTTCAAAAGCCTTGGTGCTGACGAAATAATTTCCGGCGGTCAGACAATGAACCCAAGCACAGAGGACATACTTAATGCCATTGAAAAAGTAAATGCAAAAAATGTATTTATACTTCCTAACAACAAAAATATAATACTTGCTTCAGAGCAGGCAGCTAAAATAGAGAAGGATAAAAACATATTTGTTGTTCCTACAACATCAATACCTGAAGGTTTATCAGCACTTGTAAACTTTGACCAGTCAAAGGACGCTGAAAAAAATGTTGAGGATATGAAAGAAGCAATATCTCTTGTTAAAACAGGCATGGTTACATATGCCGTAAGAGATACTGCTATAGGAGAAACGACTATTTCAGAAGGCGATATACTGGGTATGCTTGACGGAGAAATAGAGGTTGTTGAAAAAGACGTGAAGTCTTGCGTATGCAGCATTATAGATAAGGCTGTTGATGACGAAAGCGAAATGATTTCAATTTATTATGGTGAAGAAGTTTCAGAGGAAGATGCTGAGGAAATAGGGGCATATGCCGAAGAAAACTATCCTGACTGCGAAGTTGAGGTTATGTATGGTGGACAGCCTATATACTACTATATAGTGTCTGTTGAATAAAAAAATGCAGCAAAGGGGCAGATTTTTTAATCTGTCACAAAGGGTGTCGACAAAGTCGGCACCCTTTCGTCAAAATAAGGATTTTGACGAGCATAACAGAAGAATAAACAGATGAGTTCCATCGGCATATATATGCCTTGAAACTCACTGTTTTCCTCGGCAGAAATAAATTCTGCCTGCGGATTAAAAAAGGGAACTGGGTACCGCCAAGATGGGCGGACAGCCTATTAAGGCTGGAGTTTGCGTTAGCAAACTTACTGACAATTTGTTTCCCTTTACCCTTCAGCGTTATCTAAAAATATAAAATATGGCAATATTGGTGGTGGATTTTTGATTAATCTACCATAGTTTTTTAAGGAGTAAAAAATGGAGCTTAAAGACACAGTTGGGAAAATTAAAAATGTAGGCACACAAAGGGCAAAGCTTCTTAATAATCTTGGAATATACACAGTTGAGGATATAATTGAGTATTTTCCAAGAGACTATGAGGACAGACGAAGCCTTAGAGAAATTTCAGACCTTATGGAAAACACAGAAAACACATTTTCCGCAACTGTAGAAAAGGCTGTTGAAAATGTTTATATAGGCAAAATGTGCATAAGCCGTACAAGGGTTTATGACGATAGTGGCAGTGTAAATGTTATTTGGTACAACCAAAAATATATTAAAAATGCCATTAAAAAAGACTGCCAATATATGTTTACGGGAAAATTTCAAGTTAAAAACGGCAGAAGAGAGGTTATATCTCCTGAGTTTGAAATTTTGGATAAAGAAGAGCTTTTAAACTCAGGCAGAATAATACCTGTTTATCCTCTTACAAAGGGATTAAGCCAAAAGGTGCTTAGAAGCATTATAAAATACACAATAGACAATACAAAAAATGCTTTAGACGATTTTTTGCCTAAGTCAATACGAATGAAATATAAGCTTTGTGAAAGAAATTTTGCTGTAAGCAACATACATTTTCCTGAAAGCGATGATGCTTTTTTTGAAGCAAGAAAACGCCTTGTATTTGAGGAGCTTTTTATGCTTCAGACTGCATTATTTAAAATTAAAAGCTACTGCGACAAAAGCAGCAGTGGTATAAAAATATACAAAAAAAGATATTTAAGTGATGCCAAAAAGCTTCTTGGTTTTGAGCTTACAGATGCCCAGAAAAAAGTTGTTGATGAAATAATGAGCGACATGTCATCAGGAAAGATTATGAACCGTCTTGTTCAGGGTGATGTAGGCAGCGGTAAAACTGCCGTTGCTCTTTGCGGTGCTTATGTGGCAATTAAAAATGGCTTTCAGAGCGTGCTTATGGCACCTACTGAAGTTTTGGCAAAGCAGCATTATGACTATTTTTCGGCTCTTTTTGGTAAGGCAGGCATAAGTGTAGGCTTTTTATCAGGCAGCCTTAAGAAAAAAGAAAAAGACGCTATTTACGAAAATATTGAAAACGGCAATATGCAGATGATTATAGGCACTCATGCCGTTATACAGAAAGACGTTTATTTTAAAAATGTTGGTCTTGTAATTACAGACGAGCAGCATCGATTTGGTGTAAACCAAAGAAAAGTACTTTCTGAAAAAGGTGAAAATCCACACGTTCTTGTAATGACTGCAACACCTATACCAAGAACACTGGCTCTTATACTTTATGGTGATCTTGATATTTCAATTATTGATACTTTGCCACCAGGAAGACAGAAAACAGAAACACTTGTTGTTAACACATCTTACAGAAAAAGGATTTATACTTTTATAGAAAAAGAAATATTAAAGGGTCATCAGGCGTATATTGTATGCCCTGTAATTGAGGAAAACGAAGAAAATGACATGGCTTCTGTTGAAAGCTATGGCGAAGATATAAAAAAAGAATTTGCAAAGTATAATGTAGGGATACTTCACGGCAAAATGAAAAATGATGAAAAAGAAGCCATTATGTCTGACTTTGCAGAAGGTAAAACAAACATACTTGTTTCAACAACTGTAATAGAGGTTGGAGTAAATGTGCCTAATGCCACAATAATGCTTATTGAAAATGCCGAAAGGTTTGGACTTTCACAGCTGCATCAGCTTAGAGGTCGTGTTGGAAGAAGCAAAGAGCAAAGTTACTGCATACTTGTAAGCGACAGCAAAAACCAGATTACAAAGCAAAGGCTTATGACTATGAAAAGAACAAATGACGGCTTTGAGATTTCAGAAACAGACCTTAAATTACGAGGTCCCGGCGACTTTTTTGGCACAAAGCAGCACGGCATACCGCCTTTAAAAATAGCAAACCTATACACTGACATGGAAATGCTTAAGCTTTCACAGGAGGCAGCTACAGAGAAAAAAAGAAAAAAAGACGCTCTTGACAGGGAAGAAAACAAGTTTCTTAAAGAACGACTTGAAAACATACTTTTGCCTAAAACCATTTCAATATAAATATTGTATATATATAAAATAAGCTGTATGTAAATAAATAGTAGTTGTTTTTTATATATGCTTTTGTTATAAAAAAGAAGTATATATATGTTTATAATTTATGGAGGCTTATATGCGAGTTATTTCAGGCAGTGCCAGAGGCTGCAAGCTTTATTCTTTAGAAGGACTTGACACAAGACCTACTACAGACAGAATAAAGGAAACTCTTTTTAACATAATTTCACCAGAAATTTATGACTGCTCGTTTCTTGATGTTTTCAGCGGCAGCGGTGCAATTGCCATAGAAGCCTTAAGCAGAGGTGCTAAAAAAGCAGTGCTTATTGAAAAAAGCCCTGAAGCAGTTTCTGTTATTAACAAAAACATAGAAAAAACAAGGGTTGGCGATAGAGCAGATGTTTTAAAAATGGACGCTCTTTCGGCAGTTGAAAAGCTTAAAGGCAGTGGCGAAAAGTTTGATTTGGTATTTATGGATCCGCCATATAATAATGATTTGGCATGGCCTGTAATGAAGGCTTTAAAAGAAAATAATCTCCTTAGTGAAGACGCTCTTATAGTTATTGAGGAGTCTTCTGCAGCTAATATACCTGCTGTAGAGGGATTTAATATGTATAGAACAAAAGATTTTAAAACAACAGTAATATCTTTCTGGAACTTGGAGGATACAAATGCTTAAGGCTATTTATCCGGGAAGCTTTGACCCGGTGACAAACGGACATTTAGACATTATAAAAAGAGCTGCAAAAATAACAGACAAGCTTATTGTTGCCATACTTGAAAACCCAAACAAGAAAAATTCACTTTTTTCTGTTGAAGAAAGAATTGAACATTTAAAGCTTGTTACAAAAGATTTGGAAAATGTAGAAGTTGCCTCATTTAGTGGGCTTTTAATAGATTTTGCTAAAAGGGAAAACGTAAATCTTATTATAAGAGGACTTAGAGCAGTTACGGATTTTGAAAATGAGTTTCAGATGGCTCTTACAAACAGAAGTCTTTACCCAGAAGTAGAAACTATGTTTATACCTACAAGTGTTGAGTACCTTTATTTAAGCTCAAGTACTGTAAAAGAAGTGGCAATGTTTAACGGAGATATATGCGGCATGGTTCCTTGCGAGATTAAGGACAGTGTCATTACACGCTATAAAGAGAGGTTAGGATAATGGATGAGATAATTAAACTTTTAGACGAACTTGAAGACCTTATAGACAACAGCCGTGCTGTGCCTTTTTCAAGTAAAATAGGCGTAGATAAAGAAGAAATTTACGACATAATTACAGATATAAGAACAGCTTTGCCAAACGATATTAAGCAAAGCAAACTTATTGTTCAGGAAAGAAACAAAATTCTTCTTGATGCAAAAAATGAAGCAGACGAAATGCTTAAAGAAGCAGAAGATAAAATTGCCCGTCTTATTGACGACAACGAAATTACAAGACAGGCTTATCAGCAGAGTGCTGAAATAATGGAAAATGCAAAAAGACAGGCAAAGGAAATGCGTATAGGTGCTATGGAATATGCCGATGAAATACTTGCTCATTCAGAAGAGCAGCTTAGAAAAATGATAGAGACATTCAGAAGTGAATATATGGCCCTTGATGAGTCTCTTAACGGTAACCTTACAACACTTTACGAAAACCGTCAGGAGCTTAGAGGAATACATACAGGCAGACAGTAAAAATTAACTCCAACAGGCTGAAAGGTAAAGGCAACCTTTGGCCTGTTTTTTTATAATATCAGGTTTACCTTTTGGTGAAAATATATTATAATTTATATGTTTTTTATATTTTGGACAAGGATAAATATAAATAAAATTGTATTTTTATAAAATTTATGGCGAAAAAGGTTAAAGGGAGTGAATTTATGGCAAAAAGAATGCATAATGACCCTTATGCACGAAAAAGAAAAAGATACAGAAGGTATCGTATGCTTACAGTAATTACTTTTGCCGTTCTTTCCATTTATCTTTTGGGGTATTTAGTTGCTTTTATGAGCAAACCATCTGTTTCCGTGGAGGCTGTTAATTATGGCACAATAGATGTACCTACGGCTTTGCATGGTATTATTATAAGAGACGAAGTGGTGGTAAAAAGCACAGCTAGCGGCACACCTTCTTATCAGTATTCAGAAGGTGAAAGAGTAAGCAAAAGCAGCGTTGTATGTACTGTAAAGGATACAGGCGACAGCGAAGTTTTAGAACAAAAAATACGTGAAATAGACGAAGATATATTAAAAGCACAGCAAAGTAAAGTTGATTTTTCATTATTCAAGGAGGACTTAGACAGAATAAGCCGAACTATTTCGGAAGCCTTTGACAGCACTGCATATAAATTTATAAGCGGAAATTTTGGAGATGTATATTCACTTAAAAATAGCGTGCAGACACAGATAGATTTAAGAAATCAGATTTGGCTTACTGAAAATACTCAGTCATCATCGGCTCTGTCAAGTGAAAGAAGTTCATATCAAAATGAGCTTAATGCCATTACATCAAGCTATAAGGCTCCTGCAAGCGGTGTGCTTTCACTAAGAGTTGATAACATGGAAGAAATACTTACTCCTGAAAGTATAGAGTCCATTGCTCCTGAGCAGACAAAAATGACTGTTCAGCCTGAGTATATTTCAAAGGTTATTGATGTAGCTGCAGAAGCACCGCTTTTTAGAATAGTTGAGTCCAATATTTGGTATGTGGCGTCATATATACCTAATGATGTTGCAGCATCATTTAATGTTGGAGATACAGTTACTATTTATACAACATATGATGATGAGGAGTTGGAAACAGTTGCAAAGGTTCATACTCTTCAGACAGGTGAAAGCGAAACTTATGCCGTTTTTGAATGTAATCAGAATATGGTTGACTTTATGGACATTCGAACAATGGAGTTTAAAATAAGACAGGACGCCTATACAGGATTTAAAATACCTAATGAAGCAATAGTTGAAAAAGTTTTCCTTAAAATACCTAAAGACTGTGTTATGGAAAGCCTTGGAGAGAAAAATGTAATAGTAAGACAAGGCGAGCAGGACACTTTAGTTCCTATAAGGGTATCTTCTTCTGATGATACAAATTACCTTGTGCTTCAGGACTTTAATAGCCTCCTTAAAATAGGCACTGTTATTGTAAAAGGCGGAGAAGACAGCACAGAAACATACACAATAAGTGAGGTTGCAACATTAAAAGGTGTATATGTTGCCAATAGCTCTGTTGCCCAGTTTACAGTTATAAACATACTGGCAAGCAACAGCGAATATTCAATAGTTGATTCCCAAGACCAGTACGGCCTTAAAGTATATGACAATATAGTTTCCGATGCAAAATCAATAGAAGATGCGGAAACCATAAGCTGAAAGGAGTTTTTGTAATGGGTTATATTAAAGAAAATATAGCAGAAGTGGAAAAAAAGGTAGCTGCTGCCTGTGAAAGAAGCGGCAGAAAAAGAGAAGATGTACTTTTGCTTGCTGTAAGCAAAACAATAGATGTTGACAGAATTAAAGAGGCTGTTGATTGCGGCCTTACATCTCTTGGAGAAAACAAGGTACAGGAAATAATGGATAAATATGATGCTATGGGACCTGATGTTAAATGGCATCTTATTGGACACCTTCAGACAAACAAAGTTAAATACATAATAGATAAGGTTGATTTGATACACTCTGTTGAGAGCCTTAAGCTTGCTGAAGAGATAAGCAAAAGAGCAGAGGCAAAGGGTGTTACAGCCAACATTCTTCTTGAAGTTAATGTTGCTGATGAGGAATCAAAATTCGGCATAAAGGTAGACGAATGTGAAGAAATGGTAAGAAAAATAAGTGTTCTGCCAAATATCGTCATAAGGGGTCTTATGACAGTGGCACCTTTTGTTGAAAATCCTGAAGAAAACAGGGGATATTTCAGACAATTAAAGCAATTACTTGTTGACATTAACAGCAAAAAAATTGATAATGTAAACATGGAGGTTTTATCTATGGGTATGACGGGCGATTATGAGGTAGCAATAGAAGAGGGTGCTACAATTGTCCGTGTGGGTACTGGCATTTTTGGTGCAAGAGTGTATCCAGAAAAAAAGCAATAAACAAAAGTTTCTAAAACACAGGAGGAGAAGAAAGTGGCAAAGCTTATTGATAAAATGAAAAACTTTTTTGGCGGAGACGATTATGATGATGAATATGATGATTATGACGATTATGAACCATCTCCATCTTCAAGAATAGAAAAAGAACCTATGGACTATGCTCCGTCAAATAGATCATCTGTATCTTCAACAAGCTCAAGATTGTCATCAAGAAGAAATACATCACAGGTTGTGAGCATACACACTAACGTACAGATGCAGGTTTGTATTATTAAACCTGAATGTTATGAAGACGCACAGGAAATATGTGACCAGGTTAAGGCAAGAAAACCTGTTGTTGTAAATCTTGAAAAGGTTGAATACCCTATTGCTCAAAGAATAATGGACTTTTTAAGCGGAACATGTTATTCACTTGATGGAAGCATACAAAGGGTTGCCAACAACATATTTATAATTGCACCTGAAAATGTGGATGTTTCAGGAGACCTTAAAGAAGAACTTAAAACAAAGGGCATTATACTTCCTTGGGCAAGTCAGGGCAAATAATGCTTTGTAAGGAGGCATTTAATGGAAAACTTGGTTTTAGAGGCAATAGACAAGTTTTTTCAGATACTTTACTATCTGATATTAATCAGGATTATTCTGTCTTGGATTCCATCTATTAGATATACTGCTTTTGGTGAGATAATCCATAACTTTACAGAGCCTATACTTGGCCCTGTTAGAAACATGGTTGATTCATCTCCTATAGGCGGAGGAATGATGCTTGATTTTTCACCTGTAATAGCGCTTTTTATTATGAATATAGTATGCAACATACTTAAAGGAGTAGTTTCAGTCATACTATAGGCTGCTTTTGAGAAATGACAGACAGAAAAGAAATACTCAAGAAGGTTAATCAGCCTGAGGAAAGGCTTTTTTTGGCAAAAGTCCTGGACCAGGCTGATTTTTGTTGCAGGAGATTTGAAAAGACATTTACTGACTTTTGTGACCCTGCAAAACTTGGTATGGCTCTTAGCGCTATGGGCCTTAGTGCCGAGTATAATATAATGGTTTTTGGCGGATGCCAAAGCTGTGAAAGAAATATGATTGGTTTTTGCCCTAACTATGATACTCTTGAAGAAAATGACTTTCCTATTAAGGCTGTTGAAATAAAAGCAAATGCAAAGTTTGCTTCTCAAATGAGCCACAGGGACTTTTTAGGCTCTGTTTTAGGTCTTGGAATAGAAAGGGACAAGGTTGGAGACATATTTGTGTTTGAAAGCCGTGCAATAGTATTTGCTTCTTCAGACATAGCAGATTATATTGCTGCAAACCTTGAAAGAGTAGGGAAAAATGCCGTTAAATGCCGTGTACTTATGGTGGAAGATGCCCAGATTCCTCAAAGTGATGGAGTTGAGAAATATATAACTGTTCCGTCCATGAGAATTGACTGCATAATAGGCGAGGTATTTAATTTAAGCCGCTCTAAAGCTTCAGACATTGTAGCAGCAGAAAAAGTTTTTATAAATTGGAATACTGTAAAAAATGGAGCCAAAACAGCTAAAGAAGGCGACATAATTTCTGTAAGAGGTTTTGGCAGAGTTAAAATACATGAAATAAAAGGTAAAACCAAAAGGGATAAAATTGGTTTAACTGTACTTAAATTTATGTGAGGTGTAAACAATGGAAAGTATTATCGTTTCCGCTGAAAGTAAAAGATATCCTATTTGTTTTGATAATTCATTTTCATCTCTTGCAGAGGTATGTGAAAAAACAGGTCTTAATAAAGGTAAGGCTTTTGTTATTTCAGACACAAATGTTGGTCAGCTTTATATCAAAGAAGTAATAGATAATTTGAAAACATATTTTGATGAAGTTCATTCATTAATATTTGAGTCAGGTGAAAAAAGCAAAAATTTAAGTACAATAATGAGGTTTTACGATGTTCTTTTGGAAAACAGAGCCGAAAGAAAAAGCGTAATATTTGCCCTTGGAGGCGGTGTATGTGGCGATATGGCTGGCTTTGCTGCTTCCACATACTTAAGAGGCATAAAATTTGTTCAGATACCAACAAGCCTTTTGTCACAGGTAGACAGCAGCGTAGGCGGTAAGGTTGGCGTTGACTACAGAGGTGCTAAAAATATTGTAGGTTCTTTCTATCAGCCAGAATTTGTGTTTATAAATACATCTGTACTTAAAACACTTCCAGAAAGAGAATTTAAGGCAGGCATGGCAGAGGTAATAAAATATGCACCTATTGCATCACCTAAGTTTTATGACTTTTTATGGGATAACAAAGAAGATATTAAAAGTATAGACGAAAAAGCAATACGAAATACAATAAGATACTGCTGTATGGCTAAGGCTGATGTTGTGTCAAAGGACGAAAAAGAAGGCGGACTTAGAGAAATACTTAATTTTGGCCATACTATAGGTCATGCTATAGAAAGCGTTAAAAATTTCGAGCTTCTTCATGGTGAATGTGTAGCCATAGGCATGAGTGCTGCTATGGAAATATCTGTTTCAAGAGGATATATTACAAAGCAGGAAGCAGAAATATTCAGAGAGCTTTTAAGATTTTTCGGTCTTGACCTTACAGTTGAAGGTGTTACAGCAGAAGAAGTTTATAAGCAGATGTTCCTTGATAAGAAAGTTAAGGATAACAAGCTTTCATTTGTGCTTATCAAAAAATTTGGAAAAACTATACGCACAAACGACGTTACAGAAGAAGAGGTAATCAATGCCATTAATTATGTTATAAGGTGAACAGCATGACACTATTTTTAGTTTTAACAATTATACTTACAGTAATTGACCAGATTTCAAAATATTTTGCCCTTACATTACTTAAGCCTGTTGGAAACATTACATTTATAGAGGGCTTTATGGATTTTACATTTGTTGAAAACAGAGGAGCTGCATTTGGCATACTCCATGGGGCAAGATGGTTTTTTCTTCTGGCAACAATAGTTATTACAGTAGGAATTATATATTACGTATCAAAGAAAATGCCAAAAGAAAAGGAATACGGTTATTTGAAATTTAGCCTTATGCTTATAATGGCAGGTGCTTGGGGTAATGCCATAGATAGACTCTTTAGAGGCTATGTGGTGGATTATTTTGAGTTTACGTTTTTTGACTGGCCTGTATTTAATGTGGCAGACATATATGTTGTATGTGGTGCTGTGCTTATGGCATTAATAGTTTTATTTGTTATTAAAGACGAAAAAAAGGAGTAACACATGGAGTTTTTTACGGCAGCACCTGAAGAAGACGAAATTGGCAAAAGAATAGACGTTTATATATCTTCATTTAGAGATGACTTGTCAAGAAGTCAGGTTCAAAAACTTATAGAAAATGGTAAAATAACAATAAACGGCAAAGAAACAAAAAATAATTATAAGCTGCGCAAAAACGATATTATAGAGATTGAAATACCAGACCCAGAGCCTTTGGATATTGTGCCAGAGGACATTCCTCTTGATATTTGTTATGAGGATAAGGACATTATTATAATTAATAAACCACAGGGAATGGTTGTGCATCCAGCACCAGGACATTACAGTGGAACAATTGTAAATGCCATAATGTACCACTGCGGTGATGATTTAAGCGGCATAAACGGCTGCATGAGACCTGGTATTGTACACAGAATTGATAAGGATACATCAGGCATAATTGTAATTGCAAAAAGCGACAGTGCTCATAAATCCCTGGCAGAGCAGCTTGCATGTCACAGCATTACAAGAAAATACTATGCCATTGTTACAGGCAATTTAAAAGAAGACACAGGCACTATTGATAAGCCTGTTGGCAGAAATCCTAAAGACAGAAAGAAAATGGCAGTTGTTGAAGGCGGCAGAAGAGCAGTAACTCACTATAAAGTGTTGGAGCGATTTGGCAGTAAATACACACTTATAGAGGCTCAGCTTGAAACAGGTCGTACTCATCAGATAAGGGTACACCTTGCAAGTATCGGTCATCCTCTTTTAGGTGACACTGTATACGGCAGTGAAAAGCAGCCATTTAAGCTTCAGGGACAGGTGCTTCATGCTAAAGTTCTTGGTTTTATTCATCCTTCAACAGGTGAGTATGTGGAGTTTGAAAGTCCTCTGCCTGAATACTACGAGAAACTTATATTAAAGCTCAGAAATTTTTGAGGTGCATATATATGTATTTAAAAAGGCTTGACCTTCAGGGTTTTAAATCATTCCCTGACAAAGTTAAACTGGAATTTAATAAAGGCATTACGGCTGTTGTTGGACCTAACGGAAGTGGAAAAAGCAATATTTCCGACTCCGTAAGATGGGTTCTTGGTGAGCAGAGAGTAAAAAGCCTTAGAGGTGATAAAATGGAGGACGTTATATTCGCAGGTACAGCGGACAGACGTCCTTTGGGTTTTGCAGAAGTTTCTATTACACTTGATAACGAAGACAAAAAAATGCCTCTTGACTACTCCGAAATAACAGTAACAAGAACAGTATACCGTTCTGGAGAAAGCAAGTATGCCATAAACAAAACACCTTGCCGTCTTAAGGATATTCACGAGCTTTTTATGGATACTGGCGTAGGCAGGGAAGGCTATTCAATTATAGGTCAGGGCAGAATTGACGAAATATTAAGCTCTAAAAGCGAAGACAGGCGCCGTCTTTTTGAAGAAGCGGCAGGTATTGTAAAATACAGAGCCAGAAGAAGCGAAGCCATAGCAAAACTGGAAAGAGAGCAGCAAAACCTTTTAAGGGTAGAGGATATTATAAGCGAGCTGGAAACAAAGGTTGAGCCTTTGAGGATACAAAAGGAAACAGCTGTAAAATACCTTGACCTTAAAGAAACACTTAAAAAATATGAAGTAAATGATTTTTGTATAAATATAAGAAAAATTGACCAGCAAAGCAGCAAAATTGCAGAGGCAATAAATATTGCAAAGGCTAATATAGACGATGAACAGTTACAGTATGATAAGTTAAGGCTTAAAAGCGAAGAGCTTAGAGAGCAGGACAGCAGTTTAAGCGAAAAAATACAGCTTCTTAATACAGAAAAGAACCGTCTTACAGCAGAAAAAGAGCGTAATGACGGCGAAATAAAACTTGCAAAAGAGCAGATTTTAAACCTTGAAGCAGAGCTTAAAAGACTTGGCGAAGAAATACAGCTTAAAAAGGAAAAATACAGTGAAGCTGATGCTGAGGCAAATGATTACATAAAAAAGGCAGAAGAAATATCAAACAAAATAGCCTTAATAGAAAAAGAAATTTCAGAAAAAGAAGCAGAGTACAACGAAATAAGCGGTGTCCTTGATAATAAAGAAGCGCTGGCAGAAAACTATAAATCCGAGATTATAGAAAAAATACGTCTTACAACAGAAATAAACACAAACATAAACTCTGCTAATATTTCTTTAAAACAGCTTCAGGAAAAGAAAACTTCTGCAATAGACGAAAAAACAGCTCTTGAAGGCAAGGCTTTTATAATTGAAAAGACTATTGAAAGCAGAAAAACAAGGCTTTTATCCCTTGAAAGTGAAAAGGAAAAGCTGGATAACGACATAAAATATCTGGAAGATAGAAAAAATAAATTTATTACTGAAGCTGACGAAGTTTCAGCAAGCATTAAAAAGGCATCTTTAAGCCTTAATGAAAAGGTAAGCCGTATAAAAGTCCTTACAGACATGAAAAATGAGTTTGAGGGCTATTATTCCAGTGTTAAAAAGATACTTAGTCTTAGAGAAAAAGGTGCTTTAAAAGGCATTTGTGGTGCTGTTGCGGAACTTATAGAAACAGAAAAGAAATACGAAACAGCAATAGAAATTGCCCTTGGAGGAGCTCTTCAAAATATAGTTGTTGAAACAGAAGAAGACGGTAAAAGAGCCATTGAGTAAAAAAAAAAAAATAACGGCGGCAGAGCTACTTTTATGCCTGTTTCAGTAATTAAAGGCAAGGATATTGGCAGCGACAAGGCTTTTATACTTAAACAAAAAGGTGTATGCGGTATAGCCGATGAGCTTGTTACATTTAACCCTAAGTTTTACGATGTTGTAAAAAGTCTTTTGGGCAGAGTTGTAATTGTTGACAACATGGATAATGCTCTTTTGTTTGTAAATGCAACAGGGCATAAATATAAGGCTGTTACACTTTCAGGTGATGTGCTTAATGTTGGCGGTACAATGACAGGCGGTAGCTTTACCAAAAAAACAGGGGGCATATTTGGCAGAAACAGGGAAATAACAGACCTTATTGATGAAGAAAAAGCATTAAGAAGTCAGCTTGAAAGTCTTAATGAAAAACAAGACGAACTTGACGAAAACATACTGGATTGCAGTGACGAAATAAGAGAAACTGTAATTATAAAAGAAAAGTCAGATGTTGAAATAAATGCTTTAAAAAGAGAAATTGACCAAAACGAAGAAGTTTTAAATGAAACAAAAGAAAGCATATTATTTTCAGAAGAAGAATTTGAAAATGCAAAAAAGGATATTGAAATATTAAATTCAAACCTCAAGGAATACAAGGAAAGCCTTGAAAAAACAGAAAAAGAAATAGAAAACATTAATTCTCTTATGGCAGAGTTTCAGTCTACACTCCAAAGTGGAAAAGAAGACAGAGAAAAGCTTCTTTCTTACATAACAGATAAAAAAATAGAAATGGCATCTGCCAAAGAAACAAATTCTTCTAATTACTCACATATAAAAAGGCTTGAAAATGACAAAAAATCAATACTTAGAGAAATAGAAGAAAATAATAAAAGCTCAGAAGAAAAAACAGGGCTTAAAAATTCAAAAGAAAATGAGCTTTCATTAAAATTAAATCTTGTTGATGAAAACAGTATAAAGCTTCAAAATACTGAAAAAGAACTTGAAGAAATATCAACTCAAAAAAGCAGTTTTATGAAGGAGTTTGAAGACTGCATAAATGAGCAGCAGTCAGTATTTGAAACTATTTCAAAGCTTAAAAATGACCTTTACAAACAGGAGTCAAAAATAGAAAAGTTTGAGGAAGACAGAAACAACATATTTAACAGAATTTGGGAAGAGTATGAAATAACACTTTCTCAGGCAAAAGAGCTTTATGACAACACTCTTGATGTATCTGACATACCTAAAAAAATACGTCAGCTTAAAAATGACATAAAAGACCTTGGCAGTGTAAATGTAAATGCCATAGAAGAATACAAAGAGGTTAAAGAAAGATTTGAATTTTTAACTTCACAAAGAAATGACATTAAAGAAGCAGAAAATAATCTTATGAAGGTTATTGATGACCTTGCGGAAATGATGAAAAAGCAGTTTAAAGAGCAGTTTGGAATTATTTCTCAAAACTTTAATGAAGTATTCAGGCAGATGTTTGGCGGCGGTCAGGGTTATTTGAAACTTTCTGATGAAAGGGATATACTTGATAGCGGCATAGATATTATTGCTCAGCCACCAGGAAAGAAATTGCAAAACATGATGCTTCTTTCAGGTGGTGAAAGAGCATTAACAGCTATTGCAATACTTTTTGCAATACTTAAAATGAAGCCGTCGCCATTTTGTATACTTGACGAAATTGAAGCTGCCCTTGACGATGCCAATGTAAAGCGTTTTGCCGACTATCTTAAATCATTTTCAGGTGAAACACAGTTTATAGTAATTACCCATAGAAAAGGCACTATGGAAGCAGCTGACGTTATGTATGGCGTTACTATGCAGGAAAGAGGCATTTCAAAGGTAATATCAGTTAATTTTAATGATGCCGTTAAAGATGCCAAGTAATATAAGGAGGGATAAATTTTGGGTTTATTTGATTTTTTTAAGAAAAAACAGACAGAAGAAACAGTTGAAAGTGCTGTTGAAGAAGTAAAAGAAGAGACAATAGCAGAGGCTGTGGAAGAAGCAGCCGAGGAAAAATTAGAAGAAGAGGCAAAAGAAATTGTTTCTGAAGCTGTAGAAGAAAAGGCGGAGGAAATAATAGAGAAAGAGGCAGAAGAAGCGGTTGCGGAAGCTATAGAAGAAAAAGAAGAAATTGCTGAAGAAACAGCCAAAGATGAGGCGGAGGAAATAGTTGAAGAAATTATTGAAGCTGCTGAGGAAGTAAGCGAAAAAATAGCTGAGGAAATAGAGGAAGAAAAGGCTGTAGAAGAAGCACCTGCAGAAGAAGTAAAACCAGTTAAAAAAGGTTTCTTTGCTCGTCTTAAGGAAGGTCTTGGCAAAACAAGAAACTCAATTATGGGCGGCGTTGACAGCGTTCTTAACGCCTTTACAAAAATTGACGAAGACCTTTTTGAAGAGCTGGAAGAAGTTCTTATTATGGCAGACCTTGGTGTTGACACAACAATGCATATTATTGACACTTTAAGAAAAAGAGTTAAAAAAGAAGGCGTTACAGACCCTGCCATGATTAAAGACATGCTTTCTGAAGAAATAAGCAAAATACTTACAGAAGGCTGTGAAGAAGAATTTGAAATTACAAAGCCTTGCGTAATGCTTGTTATAGGTGTAAATGGCGTAGGCAAAACAACAACTATAGGTAAGCTTGCTCATATATATAAGGAAAGAGGCAATAATGTAATGCTTGCTGCTGCCGATACTTTCAGAGCTGCTGCCATTGACCAGCTTGAAATATGGGGCAAAAGAGCAGGCATAGACGTAATTAAGCATGAAGAAAACTCTGACCCTGCAGCAGTTGTATTTGATGCAGTTAATGCAGCAAAGGCAAGAAAAACAGACATTCTTATTTGTGACACAGCAGGCAGACTTCATAACAAGAAAAACCTTATGGATGAGCTTAAAAAGATATTCCGTGTTATTGAAAGAGAATATCCAGACTGCCACAGAGAAGTTTTTCTTGTACTTGATGCTACAACAGGTCAGAATGCTATGCAGCAGGCAAAGATATTTAAGGAAGTTGCTGACATTACAGGCATTATACTTACAAAGCTTGACGGTACTGCAAAGGGCGGTATTGTTGTTGCAATTAAAAACGAACTTAAAATACCTGTTAGATACATAGGTGTTGGAGAAGGCATAGAAGATCTTCAAAAGTTCGATGCAGAAAGCTTTGCAAAGGCTATTTTCGGCAAAGAATAAAAAAATATCTTTGTAAAGGAAAAATACTTGACAAAGATGTTGTGGCTGTGTATTATATTACAGGTGAAGTAAAATTACTTTACATAAGCTATTAAAAATGCCTTAAACTGCTGAAAGGTTTGGGAAACAGAATGTTTCCCAAGTGGAATCCGCAAGCGGAATTTATTTCCGCTGAGGAAAATAATAAGTTTCGAGGCACTTGTGCCGAAGGATACTTATTATTTATTCATATGTTTTTCTCGTCAAAATCCTGATTTTGACGAAAGACGACGGCAGTCGGCTTTAAAGGTGAAGTAAAATTACTTTACAAAGTATTAAGAGGTCATTGATATGGATGATATTTTACAAGCCACTCTTTTGTTTGATTTTTACGGAGAGCTGCTTACTGAAAAACAAAAAACAATATTTGAAATGTTCCACCTTAGCGACCTTACTCTTAGCGAAATAGGTCAGGAACTGGGCATAAGCAGGCAGGCTGTAAGAGACCAGCTGAAAAGAACAGAAAACATACTTCTTCAGTATGAAAATAAGCTTCGTCTTGTGGAAAGGTTTCAGCAGCACAAAAATTCCGTAAAGGAAATGAAAAAGCTCCTTGAAATATTTGAAAGTAAATACAAAGATGATAAAGAGGCTGTAAGCCATATAGAAAAAATCAAAAATATTGCAGATGATATTTTGGATTAAGGAGGACCTTAATGGCATTTGAAAATCTCTCCAATAAACTGCAGGAAGTTTTTAAAAGCCTTAAAGGCAAGGGTGTTCTTACAGAAGCAGATGTAAAATCTGCCATGAGAGAAGTTAAGCTTGCCATGCTTGAGGCCGATGTAAACTTTAAAATAGTTAAGCAGTTTATTAATAAAGTTAGTGAAAGAGCTGTTGGCAGTGAGGTTATGGGTAGCCTTACTCCTGGACAGCAGGTAATAAAAATAGTTAATGAAGAGCTTATAGAGCTTATGGGTACAACCCAAAGCAAGCTTACTTTCTCACCTAAATCACCAACGGTTTATATGATGGTTGGTCTTCAGGGTGCTGGTAAAACAACAACAAGCGGCAAGCTTGCAGGGCTTTTAAGAAAAGAAAACAAAAAGCCACTTCTTGTAGCCTGTGACGTTTACAGACCTGCAGCTATCAAACAGCTTCAGGTTGTGGGCAACAACTACAACATACCTGTTTTTGAAATGGGCGACAAAGTAAGCCCTGTGGAAATTGCAAAACAGTCAATAGAATACGCTAAGGCAAACCGCCATGACGTAGTGCTTATTGACACTGCCGGTCGTCTTCACATAAATGAAGAGCTTATGGATGAGCTTAAAAACATAAAGGCAGAGGTAAAACCACAGGAAATACTCCTTGTTGTAGATGCTATGACAGGTCAGGACGCAGTTACTGTTGCTGAAAGTTTCGACAGTCAGCTTGGTGTTGACGGTATCATACTTACAAAACTTGACGGTGATGCAAGAGGCGGTGCTGCTCTTTCTGTAAGAAGTGTTACAAATAAGCCTATTAAGTATATCGGTATGGGCGAAAAGATGGAGGATTTGCAAGCCTTCTATCCAGACCGTATGGCTTCAAGAATACTTGGCATGGGTGACGTACTGGGCATTATTGAAAAGGTTCAGGCAAACATTGATGCTGAGGAAGCTGCAAAGCTTGAAAAGAAAATGCGTGAAAATGATTTCACACTTGAAGACTTCCTTTCTCAGATGCAGCAGATTAAGAAAATGGGACCGCTTAAAGACCTTCTTGGTATGATTCCAGGAATAAGCTCTCAGATAAATCTTGATGATGTAAATGTAGACCCAAAAGCTATGGGTCACATAGAGGCTATTATACAGAGTATGACAAAGGAAGAAAGAAACAATCCTTCAATACTTAACGGTCCAAGAAAGAAAAGAATTGCTATGGGAAGCGGCAGAAACATAGCCGAAGTAAACAGACTTCTTAAGCAGTTTGAAGAAATGAAAAAAATGATGAAGCAAATGAACGCTTTAACAAAAGGTAAAAAAGGGAAATTTAAGTTTCCTTTTAGATAAAAAAACTAAAAATAAAAAAATGTATTAATTACGGAGGTAAATTAAAATGGCAGTAAAAATTAGATTAAAAAGATTAGGTGCAAAGAAGGCTCCATTCTATAGAATCGTAGTTGCAGATTCAAGAACATCAAGAAATGGTAAATCTATTGCAGAAATCGGTTACTATGACCCAACTAAAGAACCAGCTGTATTAAAAGTAAACGGCGAAGAAGCAAGCAAGTGGATTTCTAACGGTGCTCAGCCATCAGACACAGTTAAAGCATTATTAAAGAAAGCAGGCGTTATTGCTGAATAATTGGTCTTCTTTCGGAGGTTAATATGAAGGATTTATTAGAAGTAATTGCTAAAAACCTTGTTGATTACCCTGATAAAGTTTCTGTTTCAGAAGTACAGGGCGAAAGGTCTTTGGTGCTTGAACTTAAGGTGGCTCCGGAAGATATGGGCAAGGTAATTGGCAAGCAGGGCAGAATAGCTAAGGCTATCCGCACTGTTGTAAAAGCAGCTGCTGTGCATGAAGATAAGCACATTGTAGTTGAAATAGTTCAGTAAGGAACAGATAATTTAGGTGCAGAAAAGTTAATTCTGCACCTTTTTGTTTAATTTTATTTGAAAAGAGGTGCAAAAAAAGTGGGATATTTTGAAATAGGCAAAGTAACAGGAACACACGGCATAAAAGGCACATTCAGGGTTTTTCCTACAACTGAAGACCCATCAAGATTTGAGCTTTTAAAAGAAGTTACATTTGATTTAAACGGCAAAAAAGAAGTATTTAAAATTAAGAACGTAGCTTATCAGAAAAACATGATACTTCTTACTGTTAAGGAAATAGATGATATTAATGTTGCACTTAAATATAAAAATGCTGCAATACTTATACCAGAGGAATTGGCAATACCACTTGATGAAAATGAGTATTACACAAAAGACCTTTACGACATGAAGGTATACACTGATGAAGGCGAATACTTAGGTTTCATAGATAACATTTTTGTTACAGGTGCCAATGACGTATATGTAATTAAGAATGATGAAAAAGACGTAAAAGATTTGCTTATTCCTGCAATTAAAGACTGCATACTTAATGTTGATGTAAAAGAAAAGAAAATGACAGTGCATCTTTTGGAGGGACTTAGATAAATGAAGTTTTATGTGCTTACTCTTTTTCCTGAAATGATTGATACTGCCTTAAATTTCAGCATTATAGGCAGGGCAAGAAAAGAAGATAAGATAACTGTTAAAGCTGTTGATATAAGGGATTTTTCTACAAATAAGCAGCGTCACGTTGACGATTATCCATATGGCGGTGGTGCTGGCATGGTTATGCAGGCTCAGCCTATATATGACGCTTTTAAAAGCCTTGGCACAGGTGAGAAAACAAGGGTTTTATACATGACTCCTCAAGGAAAGCCTTTTAATCAGGAACTGGCTAAGGCTCTTTCAAAAGAAGAAGAAATAGTAATACTTTGCGGTCACTATGAAGGCGTTGACGAAAGAGTTATTGAGGAAATAGTAACTGACGAGGTTTCTATGGGTGACTTTGTGCTTACAGGCGGTGAAATACCTGCCATGGCAATAATTGACGCTGTTTCAAGGCTTAAAAGCGGTGTACTTGGAAAAGATGAGTCCTTTGAGGACGAAAGTTTTTCAGAAGGTCTTTTGGAATATCCACAGTATACAAGACCTGTGGAGTTTATGGGCAGAAAAGTGCCTGATGTGCTTCTTTCAGGTCATCATGGTAATGTGGACAAATGGCGTAAAGAGCAGATGCTTATACGAACATATGAAAAGCGTCCAGATGTATTTGAAAAATATGAAATGGACAAAAAAGAAAAAGCATTTATGGATAAGTACAAAAAAGAACGTCATGGTGAAAATGTATAATTTACGTGGTATGACCAGATGAAAAATTGTATATTTTTTATCGACAAATTTTTATTTCTCGTTCTATAATATCAAACAAAGAATTTTTAAATATGCTTATGTTTAATTTTTTGTTTGAAAAGAGGAGTAAAAATGCAGGTATTTAAGACAATTAAGGAAACAAGACAGGCTATTAAATATTGGAAAAAACAAGGCTTAACTATTGGTCTTGTGCCTACAATGGGGTATCTTCACGAAGGTCACGGAAGCCTTATTGAAAGATGCAGAAAGGAAAACGATATTGTTGGTGTATCAATATTTGTTAATCCAACACAGTCTGGAGCTAATGAGGATTTAGCAAAGTATCCAAGGGATTTTGAAAGAGACAGCAAAATATGCAGTGACCTTGGAGCAGACTTTATATTCTGTCCTGATGCAGGAGAGATGTATATTGACCCTCAGGCTTATGTAAATATAAATACTCTTTCTGAAACACTTTGTGGCAAATCAAGACCTACACATTTTAAGGGTGTATGCACTGTTGTATCAAAGCTTTTTAATATTGTAAGCCCAGACAGAGCTTATTTTGGTGAGAAAGATGCTCAGCAGCTGGCAATAATAAGAAAAATGGTTGAAGACCTTAATTTTGATGTGGAAATAGTTGGCTGTCCAACTGTAAGAGAAAAGAATGGTCTTGCAAAATCATCAAGAAATGTATATCTTTCTGATGATGAAAGAAAGGCTTCTCTTTGCATTTCAAAGGCTATTAAAAAAGGTCTTAATGTAATTCATAGCGGTATTGAAAGCAGCGAAGTTATAGACACTATGGAGGCTATTATAAATAGCGAGCCTTTAGCAAAAATTGATTACATATCTGTTGTTGATGCAAAAACAATGCAGCCGGTTGAGAAAATTCAAAAAGACGTACTTGTTGCAATGGCTGTATATGTTGGTAAAACAAGACTTATAGATAATTTTAGTTACAGTATTTAAAAAATAAAAACCACCCAATATGGGTGGTTTTTTTGTTTACATATTTTTAATATATTTTTTGATATGCTCTGTAAGAATATCCATTTCTTCGTCTGTACCTATTGTAATACGAAGGTGATTATCTATTCTTGGAAGGTTGAAATATCTTATAAATATATCGTCTTTTTTAAGTGCTTCAAAAAGGTCTTTTGCTTTTATATCGTCTCTTGTAGCAAATACAAAATTGCTATGAGATGGGTATACTGTAAAGCCAAGAGCTTTAAGGTCTTTTGAAAAACGCTCTCTTGTATTTATAACCTTTTTAAGGCAGTCTTTAAAATATGTATCATCCTCAACTGCTGCCTTTCCTGCTGCTATTGCCACAGAGTCAAGAGTGTAGCTGTTATAGCAGTTTTTAACAGCATTAAGAAGTGATATAAGGTCTTTATTGGCTATTGCTGTACCTATTCTAAGACCTGCTAAAGAACGTGATTTTGAAAATGTCTGTGTTACAACAAGGTTATCGTATTCCTTTATAAGCTCAACACTGCTGTAACCGCCAAAATCAACATAAGCTTCATCAATTATAACTATTGAGTCTTTATTATGGTCAAGAATGTCTTTTATAAAGTCTTTTCCTTCGCTTATGCCAGTTGGTGCATTTGGGTTTGGCAGTATAACACCGCCGTTTTCTTCATAATAATCCTTTGGGTCAATTAAGAAGTCTTTTGTAACGGCTTTTGTTTTATAAGGCACATTAAAAAGACCGCACCATACAGGATAGAATGAATATGTTATATCGGGAAAAAGTATAGGTTTTTGTGAGTTAAAAAATGCCAGATAGCAAAGTGCTATAACATCATCAGAGCCATTTCCTACAAATACTTCACCTTTTTCAACACCGTAGTATTTCTCAAGAGCCTCTACAAGGTCTGAAGCAGATGAGTTTGGGTATTTATTAAGGTCTGTTATATTTTTAATCGCTTCCATAGCCTTTGGTGATGGTGGGTATGGATTTTCATTGGCATTAAGCTTTATTATGTTCTTGTTTTTGCTTTGCTCTCCAGGAACATAAGGCTCAACCTTTCTAAGTTTATCAGCAAATAATTTAGTCATTATATGTTTACCTCATTTTGAGTATTTTTCTTTAAGCTTTTTAAATCCTTCATAAGAATTAGCTATTGTATCGTATGATACGCAGTATGAAAGTCGGAAGTGACCTGGGCAGCCAAATGATGAGCCAGGAACTATAAGTATATTAAATTCCTTAGCAGCCTTACAGAATTCTTTATCATCAGGTATTAATGATTTAGGGAATACATAAAAAGCGCCTTCTGGCTCTACACATTCATAGCCAAGTTCTCTAAGCATTGAATAAACCTTATTTCTGTTCTTTTCGTATATAGAAACATCAACGCTTAATTCTCCAATATAAGGAAGAACTCTCTGCCATATTGTAGGTGCATTTACAAAGCCCAATATTCTGTTTGCTATATTTAAAGCATCTGTAATAAGCTCAAAATCATCAGCTGCTGTATTTACGCATACATAACCAATTCTTTCGCCAGGAAGAGAAAGTGATTTACTGTATGAGTAAGCAACAAATGTATTTTTATAAAAGTCAGGTACAAAAGGAATTTTTGTATCACCGTATACAAGCTCTCTATATGGTTCGTCACTTATAAGATAAATAGGGTTTCCTGTTTCTGCCTGTTTGCTGTTAAGTATATCAGCCATTTTTGTAAGAGTCTCAGCTGAGTAAATGACGCCTGTTGGGTTATTAGGTGTATTTATAATAACTGCTTTTGTTTTAGCTGTTAATTTAGAAGCGAAGTCTTCCATATTTGGCTGGAATGTTTCTGTGTTTGGAGCAACACGCACAACTGTTCCGCCGTAGTTTTCTATGTAGTTATCGTATTCACTGAAATATGGAGTAAACACAACAACTTCGTCTCCTGCATTAAGGAGTGTTTTAAATATAATGTTAAGAGCAGCAGCAGCGCCTGTTGTTAAAACATAGTTACGCTCATTATAGTTTGTGCCGTGTCTTTTGTTTGAAAGGTTTGCAAGATAAAGACGTACGTCTTCAAAACCGGAGTTATTTGGGTAGCCATGAAGAGCCATTGGTTTTGTTTCAGTAAGAACTTTTATGGCAGCTTCTTTTACTGCTTCAGGTGCCTCAACAGATGGATTGCCAAGGCTGAAATCATATACGTTTTCTGCTCCATATATAGAAGCTAATTTTTTGCCCTCTTCAAACATTGCCCTAATAAGAGAGCTGCTTGCTGTAAGAGATTCCATTTTTTTTGATATCATTAATCATTACCTCCATTATGATGATTATTTTTAAGGGATAAAGCGTAATTTTTAACTGCCATAGCAGGCTTTAAAGCAATAGATTTTAATTTATCTTCTGCTTTAAGTATACGTTTTTTCTCTTTTCCGGCTAAGTAAAGCATGTGTCTGTTTGCAGCTTCTGTAACAGAAGGAAGGTAGTATGTTCTATCTATATTTTCAAGTACGTTTTTATAAAGAGCTGCAACATTTTTACCGAATGTTTTTGAAGAAAAGTTTTCTGCTGATATTTCTGCATTTTTAGAAATTTCAGCAAGCTTTTCGTTATTTTCGATTACAGAAGATATAACATCACCCATTTGTGACTCGTCTTCAAATGTTATACCTGAAATACCATTTTCAATAAGACCGTCAAGACAAGGGTCTTTTTTAGCAACAACAGGCAAGCCACCAGCCATTGCTTCAACAAATGTAAGACCCTGTGTTTCTGATGATGATGCACTTAAGTAAATATCTGCCATGTTGTAATAGTTTGGCATATCTGCCCAAGGCTTTGGCCCTGCAAATGTTATTTTATCAGTTACGCCAAGTGAAGAAGCAAGGTTTTCAAGTGTTTCTTTATATGGACCTTCGCCAACAATAATAAGTCTTGCGTTTTCATTTCTTTCAAAAACAACAGGCATAGCTTTTATTACTGCATCTATATTTTTTTCCTGTGCAATTCTGCCTACAACAAGAAGAACTTTTGTTTCATCAGTAAATCCATATTCTTTTCTTAATTCTTTTCGACCTTCGGCTGTAAAGTTTTCTTTTTTAAACCTACTTGTATCTATACCAGTTGGAATAATTGTAATAGGTCTTGTAACACCATAGCTTAAGAGACTATCCTTTACTTTTTGAGTAGGTGCTATAACCGCATTGGCGTTATTACAGAATATTCTGCTGAAAGAATGAGCCATTGAGCGGCTTATAAGCTTACCATTTACGATATAATGAACGTAATCTTCATACATTGTATGGTATGTATGTATTATAGGTATGCCTGAAAGTTTTGAGTAAAGCTTTGCAAACGTACCTAACGAAAATTCTGTCTGGGTGTGTATTATATCAAGCTTAAGCTCACGAATTTTTAAAAGAGAAGATGGTGGATAAAGCAAGCCCATTCTGTAGTTTTTCAAGAAAAAGCAAGGCATGCTTGGCATACGTATCAGGTTTTCATCTCCATTATAAACACGTTTTGGGTCAGTTGGAGTGAATATATATACGTTATGTCCCTGTGATGTAAGCTCTTTATAAAGAGTGTGAACGCTTGTTCCAACACCATTTGTTTGTGGGAAATATGTATCTGTAAAAAGTCCTATGTTCACGGTAATTCTCCTTTAATATTGCGACTTATAATAAAATTATATTCAATTTTAATACAAAAACATTTAATTATCAATATGAAACTGTTTAACAGACTAAAGTAAAGACAATTGTAAATAATTATTAATAGAAATTTTATAAATAGGCATTTGTAACATTAATTTAACAAAAAGTAGTAATTTATTTACTGATATATATTAATATTTATGTTATAATAGCTGAAAATGCTTTTTACTAATAAGCGTATTTTTACAGAAAAGAGGTTTATTTTTTATGAAAA
>CALWHO010000043.1 GCA_944380405.1 uncultured Lachnospiraceae bacterium | reverse complement strand
TTCGTTATTTACAATAAAATCAACATTTAAATTTTTAACTTCTATCATATAATCACCCACTGATAACAGTTTCTTTCATTCTCTGGTCAAGTATATCCCTAAGTCCGTCACCAAGCATATTAAACCCAAGTGAAGAAAGTGTAATTGCAACACCAGGGAAAAATGCAATCCATGGTGCATACTGCATATAATCCTTCCCTTCGCTAATCATTACGCCCCAATCTGGAGATGGCGGCTGAGCACCAAGACCAAGAAAACTAAGAGATGAACAGTATAATATAATTGTTCCTATATCAAGAGATATAAGTATAATTTCTTTTGATATTATGTTAGGTAAAATGTATCTGAACATTATACTTGTGCTGCTGTTACCCATAACCTTTGCTGCCTGTATATATTCAGCATTTTTAAGCATTACAGCTTCGCCTCTTGCAACCCTTGCATACCCGGTCCACTGTATAAAACATATGGCAACAAGAAGGTTAAGCTGACCCTTGCCCAAAACAGTTGAAAGTGCAAGAGCAAACACTATTGACGGAAAGGCAAGAAGCACATCAACTATACGCATTATAAGCATATCTACCCATCCGCCTATATAACCTGATATAAGACCTATTATAGTGCCTGCAAAAGCACTTATAAAAACTGCCGCTGCTGCTGTAAAAAGTGATATTCTTGCACCAAGTATTATTCGGCTTAAAATATCTCGCCCTAAATGGTCAGTGCCAAATATATGGTCAATGCAAGGGGAAATAAACTTTTGAGGTATATCCATTTTTGTAGGGTCGTAAGGAGTTAAAAAAGGTGCAAAAAGCGCAATAAACAAAAACACTGCTGTTAATGCTGCACCTATAAAAAATATAATATTTTTTCTGTTTGGTCTTAATGTCATATTTTTTCACCTGAATACCTTACCTCTGGATTTATAATGGCATATATAATGTCAACAATAATATTAATTGCACCATATCCAAATGCCATTACAATTACGCAGCCTTCTATCATAGGAGTGTCCTTTGCGTTAACTGCATCTATAAAAAGTCCGCCTATTCCAGGCCATGAAAATATATTTTCTATTATAACAGCTCCACCTAAAAGATGACCTATCTGAAGACCAAGGACAGTTATAACAGGCGGCAGAGCGTTTCTTAATATATGCCTGAATATAATTTTGTTTCGTCCAAGACCTTTTGCCCTTGCAACCCAAATATAATCCTGCTCCATGACATCAAGTACAGAAGCCCTTGTCATTCTTGTTACAGTAGCCATCATTGAAAACGAAAGTGTAAGTGCTGGCAGAACAATACTGTTTGGTGTATCCATGCCACTTACTGGAAAAAGTTTAAGTTTTAAAGCACAGACAATAATAAGCACTATTGCCACCCAAAAAGACGGAAATGACGATGTAAAAAGCACAAAAATTCTGCTTATATGGTCTATTATTTTATTGTGCTTTAATGCACTTATTATACCTAAAGGCAGCGACACAATAAGAGATATAAAAAATGCCGTAAAGCCCAGTTTAAGTGTGTTTGGAAGCCTTAAACCTATCATATAACTTACTGGCTTATCATATCTGTAGCTTGTGCCAAAGTTACCAGTAAAGGCATCTGTCATCCAGTCCATATACTGCATAAATATAGACCTGTTTAAATCATATTTTTCTCTTACAGCCTCAAGGTTTTCTGTGTTTACGGCATCTTCGCCATAAAGCTCATATATTACTGCTGTGGCTGTATCTCCAGGCGTTACATGAACAGTAAAATATGTAAGCGTTGCCACACACCATAAAACGCCTATTATCATTATAATTCTTTTAAGTATATATTTAAGCATATGTTACTCCCATAAGCCCCCTTTTTCGTATAAAGAGGGCTTTTGAAAATTTAATTAATTACTGTAAATCTACGTTATATGGCACAATAAAGTCATGGGCTGCTGCATTATATTCAAAGTTTGTAATATTTAAATTAAGACCAAATACTGCTCCATAAAGAGCAACTGTATAAATGGCAGCGTCATTTTGACCTATTGCCTGAGCCTGTTTTGAAAGAGCATATTTTTCTTCATTGTCCCTTGAAGCAAGACTTTGAGAAACAAGGCTATTAAGTTCTTCGTTGTTATAGCCATTTTCAGCATTTACATAAACTGTATTAAGATAATATGTTGGAGATGGCATATAGCATGATGCAGCTGAATTTAAAGCCATGTCATAGTTTCCTGCTGCTATTTCTTCTGTCATTGCTGTCCAGTCAAGTATCTCAACTGTTGTATCTACACCAATATTAGCAAAGTACCCTTGAGTTGCCTGAACAATAAGCTGGCAGCCAGGTCTTTTGGTAAATGAAATTATTCTAAGGCTTAATTTTTCGCCATTTTTATCTACAAAACCATCACCATCAGTATCTGTGTATCCTGCTTCAGCAAGAAGACTCTTAGCCTTTTCAACGTCATAATCGTATGTGTCTACATCAGTATTTGCCCAAGGAATTTCCTCCATAAGCACGCCCTTTGGTACTCCGCCTACTCCAAGAAGCACATCATTAACTATTTCTTCTTTATTAATAGCGTATATAAGAGCTTTTCTTATGTTTTCATCCTGAAGCACTTCACTATCAAGGTTATATTCATAATAATATGTTCTTGCTGTGTTAAACTTTGATACATTTACAGTATCTGAAGAAGAAAGCATTTCAAGGTCACTAAAAGGTATGTCAGAAGCTATGTCAACTTCTCCATTTTGAACAGCAAGACTTCTTGCACTGGCATCTGTCATAGGTATTACAACTCTTTTTGCAACAGATGTTTTAACATCACCCCAATAGTCATCAAACTTTTCGCAAGTAAATTTACCGCTGGACTCATCAAAATCTGTCTGCATAAAATACCCTGTTCCAACAGCCTTTATGAAGCTACCGCTTTCGTCAACAGAAGACGGTGCAACTATTGCAGTACCTACATAAGAAAGAGCTGCTGGAAGCTCAGTTGTTGGCTGAGTTGTGTTAATGTTTATTGTGTATTCATCTATAACATCAACAGAGTCTATAAATGTAGAGCCTTTAAAAGCAGAGTTTTCATCCCTTTCTCTTTCAAGGCACCATTTAACTGCCTCTGCATTAAGCTTTGTTCCATCATGGAATAAAACAGCTTCTCTAAGCTTAAATTCCCAAGTTAAATCACCTGTCTGCTGCCAGCTTTCAGCAAGAAATGGCTGTAAAGTAAAATCAGAGTCAGCATAAACAAGTGTTTCGCATACTCCTGCAACTTCTTTAAGCATAGTAGCAGAAGTTACATTTGCAGGGTCAGTAGTTGTAACCATATCAGGGAAAGCTATTTTAAGTGTTTTTACTGTTTCTTCGCTTACTGATGAAGTAGCCTGTGATGAATTTTCGTTATTTGTAGAAGCACAGCCTCCTAAAAGACCAATGCACATTGCCCCTAAAACGGCGATTTTGATGTATTTACTTAATGTCATTTTTATTTCCTCCAAAAAAAATATTATAATGGCTTATCTGCTGCCAAAACAAACCAAGGCTGATACCAGTCTTTTTCCAGTATTTCTTTTGATTTGCTTGTTTCAGGAAGTTTATTTATTCTTACATTTACAAGACCGTTTCTTTCCATAAGGTCTTTAAGCTCATCCATTCCTGCTGAAGCAATAACAAGACTTTTCTCAACTTCATTGTCGTTATAGTAGTTGTCTTTCCATTTAGTCATGCCCACATTTTCCTTCATGCGGTTAAAGCAGAATATACTTCCGCCAGGCTTAATTATTCTTGCCCATTCCTTTATGGCTTCGTCTGGCTCCACAAGTGTCCATATAAGGCGGCAGTTTACAATAAAATCTGCTGTGTTATCCATAAATGGAAGTTTAAGAGCGTTGCCATACATAAATACTGTATTTAAATTTTTGTCCTTGGCATGCTTTACTCCAAGTGCCATCATTTTTTCTGCAATATCAACTCCAATAGAGCCATATCCAATGTCAGAAATCATATTTGCCAAAAATCCAGTACCTGTGCCAATATCTATAACTGATTTATTTTTGTCTTCGCCTAATATTGAAGCTAAATAATATTTCCAAACATCAATATTTTCAGTATCGTGTTCTTCATCAAACTTTTCAGAATAATCATCCCAATAGCTTCCTATTTTTTTAATCACATCATCATTTATCATATTAATAACCTCATTTCAAACAAAAAACCACAAAAATTATGCATATACATTTACATAACCTTCGTGGTAATAATTCTTTTTTTAATTTATGCCTTCCTGACATTAAATTAATGCATTATTTAATTTTTGTATGCTAAATTACAGCTATATTATTATACAACAAAAAATTTTTTTAGTCAATAATTATAAATATAATAAAAAATAAAATACCTCTTCACAACAATGTTTTTTTATGGTACAGTATATAAAA
>CALWHO010000042.1 GCA_944380405.1 uncultured Lachnospiraceae bacterium | reverse complement strand
AACTGGCACGCCGTTAGCTATTCTGGTAACCTTGATACCCAGAGGGTTGAGGAGCCTTGATATATACAAGGGAGTGGCGTCACCGGCTACGGGTGGGGTTGTGGCAAGTATTATTTCTTCCACATGGTCATTTGAAATTCTTTCCAAAAGCTCTTTTATTTTTATATCCTGAGGTCCTACTCCCGATAATGGAGAAATTGCACCATGAAGCACATGATAAACACCCTTATAATCCTTTGTTCTTTCGTATGCTGCCATATTCCTTGGGTTTTCCACAACCATTATTGTCTTGTGGTTTCTTGATGGGTTTGAGCATACAGGGCAAATTTCGCTGTCTGTAATATTACAGCATTCTTTGCAGTACTTCACGTTTTCTTTAGCCTCAATAATAGCTTCTGCCAGTGCCTTTGCCTTTTCAGTTGGCATATTAATAATATGAAAAGCAAGCCTTTGAGCGCTTTTCCCACCTATGCCAGGTAAAGATGAAAGCTGCTCTATAAGGCTTGTTATATAATTACCGTAATAGCTCATACTATAACTTCTTTCTTAGAACATACCGCCGCCAAGACCGCCTGTTACTTTAGCCATTTCGTTATTTGCGTATTCGTCAGCCTGACGAACAGCTTCGTTTACAGCTGAAAGTATAAGGTCTTCAAGCATTTCAACATCATCGCTGTCTACTACTTCTGGATTAATTTTAATGCTCTGAATTACTTTTTTGCCTGTTATAACAATTTTAACTGCTCCGCCGCCTGATGTTGTTTCAATAGTTTTTTCTGCAAGAGCTGCCTGTGTTTCTTCCATTTTTTTCTGCATTTTCTGAGCCTGTTTCATGATGTTATTCATGTTCATGCCACCCATGCCCATGCCGCCAAATCCTTTTGCCATTTTTAAATTCCTCCTAAAATAATAGTTATTTTACTCAATTATATCAGCTTCAGGGAAATATGACCCTACAAGGCTTGCAAACTCAGGGTCTAAATCATCGTCATTACTGCTTTCGCCATAGACCATTTTTTCCCAGTCTGTATATTCCTGTTTTGTAACAGTTTTTATTTCAAAATCCTTGCCGAATTTATCAGAAAGAATTTTTTTAACAATATCAATTTTCTTTGAAGCCAGTTCCTTTACGCCTTGGTCAGGGCATATAAGAGAGAGCCTTCCGTCTTCCATATCCCCTATTTCTACACATTCAAATATGCATTTTTCAACAACTTCAAAGTCCTCTGTTATATCGCTCCAGCTTCTTTTAACAGCTTCAAAATCGTCCCTTAAAGCCTTTGGCTTAGGCTTTTTAGGTGCCTTTTTTTCTTTTGGCTCAGTGTCTGCACTTTCGGCAGAAACTGTAACCTTTACGCCGTTTTTAATTTCTCTTTCAAGATAGGCAATTTTTGCTGCCATTGCCGAAACGTCTGTTTTTATTATTGGTGAGCAAAGCTTTATAATACCCACTTCAAGAACTATTCTTTTGTTTGAAGAATACTTCATATCAGCAGAAATATTTGAAAACTCACTTATAAAATATACGGCTTCCTCTGGTGATATTTTTTCACACTCTTTAGAAAGCATATCTATATTTTCCTGTGACATATCAAGTATATTTTCTGCTTCTTTAATTGTATGCACAACAAGTATATTTCTTAAATGCTCTGTAATTTCGTCAACAAAGCGGTTTAACTCCCTGCCTTCTGCCATTATTTCGTCTATAATTTCAATAGCCTTTGAAGCATTTTTACTTGCTATGGCATCTGTCATATTAAATATTACGCTGTTATCAACAGAGCCTGAAACCTTGCGTACTTTATCAATATCTATTTTTTCGCCATAGTAAAAACTAAGACACTGGTCAAGTATACTAAGGCTGTCACGCATAGAGCCGTCACCCAAATGAGATACATACTCAAGGGCGTCCATGTCTGCCTCTATGCCCTCAATATCAAGGTATTTTTTAAGCCTTGCAGCTATCTCTCCTGAAGATATACGTTTAAAATCAAACCTCTGGCATCTTGAAAGTATAGTTGCAGGAACCTTTTGCGGGTCTGTTGTGGCAAGTATAAATATAACGTGTTCAGGTGGCTCTTCCAAAGTTTTCAAAAGGGCATTAAAAGCGCCAGGTGAGAGCATATGAACCTCGTCTATAATATAAACCTTAAACTTGCCTTCTGATGGCGGATACTTAACTTCTTCTCGTATTTCTCGTATGTTATCAACACCGTTATTAGATGCTGCGTCAATTTCTATTACATTAACGCTTCTGCCCTCTTCCATAGCCTTGCACATAGCACATTTTCCACAAGGCTCGCCATCAACAGGATTTTCACAGTTTATTACCTTTGCAAATATTTTTGCAGTAGATGTCTTTCCTGTACCTCTTGTACCGCAAAAAAGATAGGCATGAGATACTCTGCCAGAAAGCACCTGATTTTTAAGAGTACGCACAATATGGTCCTGACCTATTACATTTTCAAATGTGTCTGGTCTGTATTTTCTGTATAAAGCTGTATACGCCATATTTTACGCACCTCCAAAAGAAATTTTAAAAAGATTCACTTAAAAACCTAATTTTTGATAAGCTGAAGAGTAAAGGGAAACACTTGTCAGTAAGTTTGCTTATGCAAACTCCAGACGCAAGCGTCTGTCCGCCCATCTTGGCGGTACTAAGTTTCCCTTTTTTAATCCGCAGGGGTCAGCCATTTCCGTCGAGGAAAACCTAAGCACCCGACAAGCAAGGGCGGCGAAGCCGTTTTCCGAAGGAAAATGCCGACCAAGGGTTTCAAGGCACTTTGTGCTTCGGAATTTTGCCTACAGCAAAACACTTGCGTTTCATTCTGAAACGCCTTGTACCCTTGTTCGTCGGGTTCATCAATGGAACCCGTCTGTTTATACTTCTGCATATCTCGTCAAAATCCTGATTTTGACGAAAGGGTGTCGAATTTTTTCGACACCCTTCTGTATTCCAGCACCGAAGCGCCGTAAATCAAATTTATATAAGGATTCCATGCGCCCCAAATCGATTTCGTTTGCTTAAGCGTTAAATTGTTCAAAAGCTCGGGCCAAGCACCCTTGCGGCACACAAAAGTGATTGCTTAGTGCTGCTTCCTTCCGGACCTGACACGGTTCACAAGCTTTTATTGCACAAGACTCAACCTTCAACGCCCATTCCAAAGTCAGACCAAAAACAAACCAAAACCTCAATGCAGGCATCACCCCCACTATAGCGGATTGTGGGTACAGAGCACCGCTACCTCCCCGGCTAGCATGGAAATTTTGTAAACTATTTAATTTATACACGTTTATTCTTTACATAAACGCCATTCTATTATACATATAAAACTTACCTCTGTCAATGAAAAAGAAATTCACCATTACTTGCTGTTTTTCCTAAATCTCTTAAAAAATTCAGTCATAATGCTGCTGCATTCTTCCTCAAGCACGCCTTCTGTAATATTAACCCTGTGATTAAGTCCTGGCTGCTGAAGCAAATTCAAAACAGACCCTGCACAGCCTGCTTTTTTGTTTCTTGCTCCAAATACAACCTCAGGTATACGACTTTGTACTATTGCACCAGAACACATAGGGCATGGCTCAACAGTTACATATATAGTGCATTCTTCTATTCGCCAGTCATTTAAATACCCTGCAGCTTCGTTTATGGCTATTATCTCTGCATGCATAAGGGGGTTTTTAAGTGTGTTTCTTTTGTTGCAGCCCCTGCCTATAATTTCGCCTTTATGCACTATAACAGCGCCAATAGGCACTTCGTCATTATCAAAGGCTTCCTTTGCCAGTTTAAGGGCTTCATTCATATAATATTCATGGTTTAATTCCATTATTACCAACCTTTTATTCACATAAATTAAGAGTTATGCTGCCTTCCTGCACGTCGTCAACAAAAAGGTAGTCATCTTTTCCGTCACCGTTGAAATCTCCTGCATATATACGGTTTCCATAGTTAATTTCTTCATTATCGGATACAAGTCCTTTTGGAGTAACTATATATTTTATAGCTGTGCCTGTATTATCACAGATATAAATTTCGTTTACATCATCACCGTTTAAATCACCTGTGTATATGTATCCATAGAAGCTTTCAACAGAAATATTTGTTCTCCATATATTTTCAAAGCCTGTGCCTTTTCTTCTATATATAAGAAGGTCTTTGCCGTCAGTAAGCACAAATTCATACATACCGTCGCCGTCTATATCAACCTCTTTAAAGTCCGTTGCCTGAACATTTATATATGAACTGCCGCTTTTTTCGTATTTGCCGTCAACATATGAATATATATCCATTTTTTTATCGTTAATTGCAACAAAACCATTACCGCATCTTGCAACAGAGGAATATGTACTGCCTGTAAGGTCTATTTCAAAATCTGTTTTTGAGAAATTCTCGTTAAGGAATATTATTTTTTCTGCTACAACAGTTACAGCACCTTCGTTATCGTCCTGACTTTGTATGTGGCTGCCTACCATAACGGCAGTTTCTCCGTTTTCAAGCATAGCAGCAGATAATGGCTCAAGGCCGCAAAGGGAAGCTATATTAATATTATTTTTCATTGAAAAATAAGACCTTGAGAAAGAATATCTTTTAATATAGTTTCCATCTATTGCAATTAAATATGTATTCTGACCATGAAGATTATATATATCAGAAAAGCCTTCATAAAGGTTTGAAGAAACTTTATATGTATTATAGCTTCTTTCGTTTACAGAAGTATCTTCGTATTTTTTAAACTCGACTCCGCTTTTAAATAAGTTTCTGTCGTTAAGTGAAAAATACTCTTCTTCTCTATCAACAGGAGAATAGCATACCCCAACAACATTATTTCCAGCAAAATAAAAATACACTATACCTGCTTTTTCGCCATTAAAGTAATATAGATCACCTGTGTATACAACAGCTTCTCTGCCTTTATATCTTTCAAGGTTATAGCCGCTTTCATTGCTGGCATCAAATATGCCCCCTATATTTTCAGAAGGAATATGTGAGTCATAATATGCCAATGTATCTTCGTCATAATTCCAGTAGAAGCTATTTATAACCTCATCTATTTGAGCCTTATATTCTTCCTGCTTTTCTTTTGATATTGAAAATCTCTCTTCCTCTGCCTGATTTTCTTCTGCACTGCATCCGCAGAGCATAAAAACAAGGCAAGACAGAAGCATTAAAAACCTTTTCATATTAAAGCCACCCTAAAACATTAAAATATCAAAATAAATTACAATATAGTATATCATATTTTTGATAAATACACCATATATATAAAGTTACACCTTTATGACAAAAAAACCCATGGCTTTGTTCCTTTAATCAGACCATGAGTTTAAATAAGCTTATTATTTTTTCCAAACCAACAATACAAGTTTTTTCTATAAAGCAGTTTGAAAAAAGTATATTTTTTTCAGTTGTTTTTCCAATACACATTCCTTTTACAGCTATAAAATCACCTTTTGAAACACCCTTACCATTTTTCCATAATTTATTTTCTGGAGAGATATACATTTTTATATTAAACCTCATTTTATCATCAGAGGATATATAAATACATACGTCATTATTATTTTCAGTTCTAATATCCACAACATTTCCCAAAACTGTCATATATTTATTGCTGTATATGCTGTCGCCTATTATTTCATTTTTAGAATAAACATTTAATATATCTTTTGAAAAAAGTATGCTTTTTTCAGATGAGCAGCTTATATTACTGCTGTGTGTTTTATATTCATCACAGTCATATATACAGAACTTGCAGAACATAAAAAGTATAAAAACACATGTTAAAATAATTCCTGCACAGCAAATAATTTTTTCATTTATTTTATCACTAAACAACAGCATCACCGCCCTTTTGTATCTTTAAGAGATATTATAAATCTCTTTAAGCTAATTTTCAACATATTTTAATATCTATATGCTAATAATATATTAGCTGAAAGAGATGGTAACTATGGAAAAAGGAATTTTAGGCAATGCCATAAGAAAAGCACGAACAGACAAAAAAATTTCTCAAGAAAGCCTTGCAGAGCTTGTAGGCATAACACCTACACATCTTAAGCACATTGAAAGCGAGCACAGAAAGCCTTCTATAGAGGTGCTTTTTAAGCTGGCAAAAGAGCTTCATATGTCTTTGGACAACATTGTATTTGACACAAATTCACCAAAATCAGAAATATATAACAGTACACTTCTTCTTTTAAAGCAGTGTGACGAAAAACAGCTTAAAATTGTAAAAAGCCTTATTGATGCTTTATTAGAGGCATAAAAAAACTATCCGTCATTTTTTTGACGGATAGTTTTTTTGTATATTTTTATTTTGTTTTATTATCTGTTTCAACAATGCCCTTAAGAGATGCTGCAAGAGATGCCATTGACTGTATTTCTGATGGGATAATAATTTTTGTTGCCTGACCATCCGCAGCCTTTTCAAATGCTTCAAGACTCTTAACTGCAATAACTGCCTGTGTTGGGTCTGATTCATTAAGCATTCTGATACCTTCTGCATTAGCCTGCTGAACTTTACGAATAGCTTCTGCCTCACCTTCGGCACGTTTAATCATGGCTTCTTTTTCTGCCTCTGCCTTAAGTATTGCCGCTTCCTTTTCAGCTTCTGCTCTTAATATTGTGCTTTGCTTTTCGCCTTCTGCCACAAGTATAGAGCTTCTCTTTTCACCTTCTGCCTGAAGTATCTTTTCACGTCTTTCACGTTCTGCCTTCATCTGTTTTTCCATTGAATCCTGGATTTCCTTAGGGGGCATTATGTTTTTAAGCTCAACTCTGTTTATTTTGATACCCCAAGGGTCTGTAGCCTCGTCAAGTATCATACGCATTTTAGAGTTTATAATATCTCTTGATGTAAGTGTCTGGTCAAGTTCAAGGTCACCTATTATATTTCTAAGTGTTGTTGCTGTAAGGTTTTCAATGGCTCTGATTGGGTTATCAACGCCATAAACATAAAGCTTAGGGTCTGTTATCTGAAGATAAATTACAGTGTCTATCTGCATTGTAACATTATCTTTTGTAATAACAGGCTGTGGTGGGAAATCTGCCACAAGCTCTTTAAGGTTAACCTTTTTAGAAATTCTGTCAATAATAGGTATTAAAACATGAAGACCTGTACCCCATGAAGCATGATAAGCTCCAAGACGTTCCACAACATACACATATGCCTGTGGAACTATCTTAATATTAAGGGCAATAAGAGCCAAAATAATAATAAGCACCACAATAAGAATAATTTCCATAAAACACATCCCCTTCCTTATTAATCAACTATAACCTTAACGCCTTCAATTTTTACTATTTTAACCTCAGCATCTTTGGCTATAATTCTTTCTCTTTCTTCGCATACAGCTGTCCAAATTTTACCGTCAACTTTAACGGCACCTGTGCCTTTGTGACCATTTATTTCTTCTGTTACAACGGCAGTTTCGCCAATTATGCGGTCAAGATTTGTAGCTTCTTTTTTTAGCCTAAGGACTTTATTTACAAAAGGTCTTGTTAAAACCAAAAGTGCTGCCGATATTACAATAAATACTACCAGCTGTAAAATAATGCTTGCACCCGCTCTTGCAGCAAACATTGTAATTACAGCCCCTATGCAAAACCATATGGAAACAAAGCCTGTTGTCATAAGCTCTGCTCCAAGGAATACCGCTGCCAATATGCCCCAAAATATGAAAGATGTAACTTCAGGAATACCCATATAAAACACCTCCTTGGGTGTATTTAATTATTTAAGGAAACCATTTACAATCTGTGCTTCTGCCTCTTCTTCTGTAAGACCAAGAGTCATAAGTTTTATAATCTGTTCTCCTGCAATTTTACCTATTGCAGCTTCGTGTATAAGTGATGCTTCTATATTATTTGCTGTTATTTCAGGCACTGCACTTACTGTAGCGTCGTCCATAATAATTGCATCACATTCACTATGACCTGCACATTTAGCGTTACCGTTAATTACAGAAACAAATCTCTGCACAGACTTATCTTTTGCAACTGAACGGGAAACAAGGCTTACACTTGAGTTATCGCCGTTAAGGTCTATTTCAAATCTTGTTTCGGCATACTGTTTGCCGTGTGTAAGTATTTTTTCCTTAACAACAACTGTTGCGCCTTCTTCAGCCTTAGCTTTTGTAATTCTGATAGTGCTGTCAACTCCTTTAAGCTGTGTTGTTTCCATTTCAATATAGCTGTTTTCACCAGCTTCTATTTCTGTCTGTGGATTTATAATTCTTTCTCCTGTACCTTCGCCAATACCAATATGCTTTTCAAGGTATTTAACCTTTGCATTTTTACCTACGAAGAAACGGTGAATACCATTATGCTCACTTGAGTCACAGCCATCGTTATGGATACCGCATCCAGCTACGATTATTATATCACTGTTTTCGCCGATATAGAAGTCGTTATATACTAAATCATGAACGCCTGTTTTTGTAACAATTGCCGGAATATAAACAGTTTCCCCAACTGTGTTAGGTTTTATTTTAATATCAATTCCCGGCTTATCAGTTTTTGATACTATTTCAATATTTTCTGTGCTGTGTCTTGCATCAGACTGGCTGTTAAGTCTTATATTAAAAGCTCCTGTAGAAGGAATAGAATACATGTCTGTTACTTCCTGCAAAAGCACATTTTTAATGCTATCTTCCATTATTATTCACCCTCTCTGTAAAATCTGCATCCTGTAGTAGCACTTCCATCGGCATCTTCAAGAAGCTGAGGAAGTATTTCAGCTGCTGTGCCTCTCTTAGCAAGCTCGCCGCCAGCTATAACGATTATTTCGTCTGCTATGTTAAGTATTCTTTCCTGATGAGAAATTATGATTATTGAACCTTTTATTTCTTTTCTCATGCCTTCAAAAACTTCAATAAGGTTTTTAAAGCTCCAAAGGTCAATACCTGCTTCTGGCTCATCAAAAAGAGAAAGCTTTGTTTTTCTTGCAAGAACTGTTGCAATTTCAATTCTCTTAAGCTCACCGCCTGAAAGTGAAGCATCTACTTCTCTTTCAATATAATCTCTTGCACAAAGACCAACTTCTGAAAGGTATGTGCAGGCTGCAGCTGTGCTAAGCTCTTCACCAGCTGCAAGGTTAATAAGGTCTTTAACTGTAACGCCTTTAAATCTTACTGGCTGCTGGAAAGCAAAGCTTATGCCTAATTTTGCTCTTTCTGTAATTGATAAAGAAGTAATATCTTCTCCGTTAAATAAAATCTGTCCTTCTGATGGAGTGAGTATACCAGCTATAATTTTAGCAAGAGTTGACTTGCCACCGCCGTTTGGCCCAGTTATAACTATAAACTTACCGTCATCAATAGTCAGGTTAACATTTTTGAGTATGTCCTTTCCTTCCACACCATATGAAAGGTTTCTTAATTCCAACATGTTTATTCCTCCTTAAAAAGAGTTTAGCCTCTTTTTTTATACATTTAACCCTAAAAGTAGTCACTGTGTCTAAATATACCATATATACTAAAAAAAATCAAACATAGAGCATTTTTTATTTCCTATTTATAACCTGAAATATATCTGATTATTTTTTGTTTTCTTATAATAATTTATACCAAAAAATGCAAAAAATAAGTTGCAAAAGCAACATATAAAAATCAATATTTTTATACTGCTTATATAATATACTTGTTGCCCTTTTTCTCTTGACTATCTAAACAAAAAAAAGTAAAATAATTAAGTTATATTATTTATGTTTCCGTAGCTCAGCTGGATAGAGCGACCGCCTCCTAAGCGGTAGATGGTTCGAGTCTAAATTAGGAATACAAGTTCATATTTATTAAAATGTCTCAGTAGCTCAGCAGGATAGAGCACACGCCTCCTAAGCGTGGGGTCGG
>CALWHO010000041.1 GCA_944380405.1 uncultured Lachnospiraceae bacterium | reverse complement strand
CAGAGCAGAAAATAATGGTTTACGACTTAGGCGGCGGTACATTCGATGTTTCAGTTATCGAAATCGGTGACGGCGTTATTGAAGTTCTTGCTACAAGTGGTAACAACAAACTTGGTGGTGACGACTTCGACCAGAGAATTATAAATTACCTTGTTTCAGAATTCCAGAAAGCTGAAGGTATGGATCTTTCTAAAGATAAAATGGCTATGCAGAGACTTAAAGAAGCTGCTGAAAAAGCTAAAAAAGAACTTTCAACAGTTACAACAACAAACATCAACCTTCCTTTCATTACAATGAATCAGGACGGTCCAAAACACCTTGACATTACTCTTACAAGAGCTAAATTTGATGAACTTACAGCAGACCTTGTAGATGCTACACTTACACCAGTTAGAACAGCTCTTAACGATGCTGGTCTTTCAGCTTCAGAACTTGACAAAATTCTCCTTGTTGGTGGTTCTACAAGAATTGTAGCTGTTCAGGAAGCTGTTAAGAAAATTACAGGCAAAGACCCATTCAAAGGCATTAACCCAGATGAATGTGTTGCTATCGGTGCAGCTATTCAGGGTGGCAAACTCAGCGGTGACAGCTCAGTAGCAAGCGACATTATGCTTCTTGACGTTACACCACTTTCACTTAGCATTGAAACATTAGGCGGTGTAGCAACAAAGATTGTTGAAAAGAACACAGCTATTCCTGTAACAAAGAAACAGACATTCTCAACAGCTGAAGACAACCAGACAGCAGTTGATATCCACGTTGTTCAGGGTGAAAGACCACTTGCAAGAGATAACAAGACACTTGGTCAGTTCAGACTTGACGGTATCGCTCCTGCTAGAAGAGGCGTTCCACAGATTGAAGTTTCATTCGACATCGACGCTAACGGTATCGTTCACGTAAGTGCTAAAGACCTTGGAACAGGCAAAGAACAGTCAATTACAATTACAGCAAGCACAAACCTTAGCGATGAAGAAATCGAAAGAGCTGTTAAAGAAGCTGAACAGTATGCAGAAGCTGACAAGAAACGTAAAGAAGCTATTGATGCTAAAAACGAAGCAGATTCTCTTATTTTCCAGACAGAAAAGACACTTGCAGACCTTGAAGGCAAAATTGACGCTTCTGAAAAGGCAGCAGTTGAAACAGAACTTAACAAACTTAAAGGCGTTGCAGAAGGCATGAACGTTGACACTATGACAGATGCAGACGTTGAAAATCTTAAATCAGCTATTGAAGCTCTTAAACAGGAATTCTACAAGATTTCTGAAAAACTTTATCAGCAGCAGCAGGCTCAGGGTGGCGCTCAGGGCAGCACACAGTCTGGTCCAGATGTAGTTGACGGCGACGCTAAAGAAATGTAATATAGTAGTTAATACTCTAAGGGCGAAGAAGTTTTTCTTCACCCTTAGTTTGTGATATGGGCGGTGGATTATTTTGGCAGATAAGAGAGATTATTATGAGGTGCTGGGGCTGCAGAAAGGCGCCAGTGAAAATGATATAAAGAAAGCCTACCGAAAAATGGCCAAAAAATATCACCCTGACAACAATCCAGGGGATAAAACGGCTGAGGCAAAAATGAAAGAAGTTAACGAGGCTTACGAAGTACTTAGTGATGCCAACAAAAAGGCAGCTTATGACCAGTATGGTCATGCGGCTTTTGAACAAGGCGGTGCTGGCGGAGCAGGTGGTTTTGGCGGCTTTAGCGGCGGTATGGACTTTGACATGGGCGACATATTTAATATGTTTGGCTTTGGCGGCGGCGGTTCTGCAGCAAGAAGAAACGGTCCTCAGAAAGGCTCTGACGTAAGCGTTACAATACAGATTTCATTTGAAGAGGCTATATTTGGTACAACTAAAGAAATTCAGGTTAACATAACAGACAAATGTGACACTTGTAGCGGCACAGGTGCAAAGCCTGGTACTCATGCTGAAACTTGCCGTAAGTGTAACGGTACAGGTCAGGAAAGAGTTGTTCAGCAGTCACTTTTTGGTGCTATGCAGACAATACGTACATGTTCTGCTTGTCATGGTACAGGTAAGGTTATCAAAGAGCCTTGCCCAACTTGCCGTGGTACAGGTAGAGTTAAAAAGAGCAAGAAGTTTGAAGTTAACATACCTAAGGGCATTGACCACGGTCAGACAATACGTCTTGCAGGCAAAGGCGAAGCCGGCATAAACGGTGGTCCTTATGGCGACCTTATGGTTACTGTATATGTTAAACCAGACAGCTATTTTGTAAGAAAAGGCATGGATATTTACTGTGATGTGCCTATTACATTTGTTCAGGCTGCTCTTGGCGACGAGATTACAGTTAAGACTGTTGATGGTCAGGAAAAGATTACAATTAAGCCTGGTACACAGCCAGAAACTGTTGTTACTCTTAAAGGCGTTGGTGTGCCTAACCTTAGAAACCCTAACCAGAGAGGTAATCAGGTTATGAAGATTAAGGTTAAGATACCTACAGACCTTACAAGTAAACAGAAAGACCTTCTTAAAGAATTTTATGGCGGTTCTTCTTCATCTGGAAATGAAGGCGGAGAAAAGAAAGGCTTTTGGCAGAAAGTTAAAGAAGGCGTAAAAGACACATTTGAAGACTAATAAAAATAAAACCCTATTCCTATAAAAATTGGAATAGGGTATTTTTTATTTATACTGTCTTATTATTTTCATTACTTCTTCAACACCATTTGAAAGGTGGCTTTTGCTCATATTTTTAATAAGAGTATCTTTTTTTGCATAAAGCTTTTCTATTGAAGAAAGAAGTGTTTCCTCTGTCATGTCTTCTTCTTTAAGTACAAGTGAAAAGCCCTGTTTTTTGAAGCTTTCAGCATTAAGTATCTGGTCACCTCTGCTGGCATTTGCTGAAAGTGGTATTAAAAGAGCTGGCTTTTTAAGGGCAAGAAACTCTGAAATAGAGTTTGATCCTGCACGGGATATAACCATATCAGCTGCTGCAAATATATGAGGAAGGTCATCAGAAAGAAATTCAAACTGTGCATAGCCTTCTTTACCCATAAGTGAAATATCAAAGTTACCTTTTCCGCAAATATGAATAAGGTTATATTTTTCAAGTATTTTATCAAGGTCGTTTCTTAAAACAGTATTTATTTTTACAGATCCAAGGCTGCCACCCATCATAAGAAGTGTAGGTTTATTATTTTTAAAGCCGCATATTTCCATACCCTGTTCTTTGCTGCCTGTAAAGAGCATATCTCTTATAGGTGTGCCTGTGTTTATGCCTTTTCCTTTTTTAATATATTTAACTGTTTCTGGAAATGTTGTGCAAACTGTTTTTGCAAAAGGCATAGCAATTTTATTTGCAAGGCCTGGTGTTATATCGCTTTCGTGGCATATTACAGGAACTTTATTTGCCTTTGCACCTAAAATTACAGGAACAGCCACAAAGCCGCCTTTTGAAAATACAAGGTCTGGCTTAAGTTTTGAAATAAGGTCTTTAGCTTCTTTAATGCCTTTTGTTACCTTAAATACATCTTTAAAGTTTTCTTTTGAAAAATATCTTCTTAATTTTCCGCTTGATACGGAAAAATATGGTATTCCTTCTTTTTCTATAAGGCTGCGTTCTATTCCGTTTTCGCTTCCTATATATTTAATATCCCAGCCTTCTGCTTTAAGGTATGGTATAAGAGCTATATTTGGTGTAACATGGCCTGCTGTGCCGCCGCCTGTAAGTATTATGGTTTTCATTTAAAGCATCTCCGTTTTTTATTTTAAATTATTATTTTTATTATTTTATCAGATATGAATATTATATTCCATACAAAAATAAAAGAGTATTTTTTTATTTTAAATTGAATATACATATTCTGAAAGGGGGACTTATAAAAATGTATCCTTATATTGATGAAAACATAAATGTTGTTAAAGCGGCAGAAGAAGAGCTTCCAGCACCAATAGTTCAAACTTCAAGAGTGGCTATGCTTATTGAGGAGGCAGTAAAGGACGAAATTACTGATTCCATATATTACATGGAAATGGCAGAAAAAGAAGAGGATTCTTTTATAAAGGAATTATATAAAACAATGTCTGATGACGAAACAAGACACAGCAAGATTTTAGAAGAGATATATAAAGACATAACAGGTATTAAAGTGCCTAATTCAGAAATAGAAAAAAGAGTATTAAATGATGATTATGTTGAGGCTGCCAAAGAAGACATGGTAAGTGAATTAAAGGGTGCTGCCTTTTACAGAGACTTAATAAGTGTTATTGAAGACAAGGATTATGCAGAGGAAATTAATTTAATAATGAATGACGAGCAGAGCCACGGAATTATAAACAGTGCAATACTTACCCTTAGAAAACAGCAGCTTTAGTTGTAAAGGTATAAAATGGGTGGTATACTTATTCTTAATAACATGTTATTAAGGAGGGTTTTAAAATGGATAATTGTATTTTCTGCAAAATAATTAATGGAGATATTCCATCAGCAGTAGTGTTTGAAAATGATGAATTTAAGGCTATACTTGATAGATTTCCAAGCAATGAAGGTCATGTGCTTATTATGCCTAAAGAACACTGTGCAAACATATTTGAAATGGATCCTGAAAAAGGCGGCAGACTTTTTGCTCTCGCTGTAAAAATAGCTTCTGCCATGAAAGAAGCCTTAGGTTTTGAAAACATGAATGTTCTTCAAAACAACGGTCCTGTTGCAGGACAGACAGTAAACCATTTCCATCTTCATCTTATACCAAGATATGAAAACGACAGCGTTAATGTTTCATGGCCACAGATGGACTTAACAGACGAGCAGATAGAAGAAGTACGAAAAAAAATCGCTTCTATTTTATAAGTACATAGTATTTATATATTTTTTTGATTTTATTTAATGTATACTCTTTAAATCAGTATAATTTTTATTGGTAAAAAATTTATATAAATGTTATAAAAATTGTATGATGTTTTATGAATATTATCTTATGTTCATTTCAAAAGAGTAATTTTATAATAAAAAATAATTTATTGTTATTAAAACTTCGGCAAAAAATGTATTTATTTTTCCATTTGTCTAATGTATAATAAATTCATAAGACAAAAGCAGTTTATAAATGCTTTTTGTGGTGAGTTATTAAAATTAATTTTATTTTTTATTTAAAGGGGAGTAAATCAAATGAAAAAGAAAATTACAGTACCTGAAATTATGGCTACAAAAGGTTCAGACAAAAAAGTATCAATGGTAGCTTGCTACGACTTTATGTCAGCAACACTTGTTAACTTAAGTAAAGTTGACATGATCCTTGTTGGTGACTCTCTTGGTATGAACATGCTTGGTATGCATGGTACAGTTGGTGTTACAGTAGACGACATGATCTACCACATCAAGAACGTTGTTAAAGGCGCTCCTGAAACATTTGTTGTAGGTGATATGCCATTTGGTGCTTACAACGGAAGCATTGAAAAAGCTGTTGAAAACGCTACAAGAATTTTCGCTGAAGGCGGTTGTGACTGTGTTAAGATGGAAGGCGGCATGAACACTGTTCCTTACATTGAAGCAGTTGTTAAAGCTGGTATCCCTGTAATGGGTCACATTGGTCTTACACCTCAGACATCAGCTATGATGGGCGGTTTCAAAGTACAGGGCAAGAGCTCAGCTGCTGCTGATCACCTTCTTGAAACAGCTAAAGCTGTTGAAGCTGCTGGTGCTTTCCTTATTAACCTTGAAGGTATGCCTTCAGGCGTTGCTAAGAAAATTACAGAAACTCTTACAATCCCTACAATGGGTATCGGTGCAGGTCCTTACTGCGATTCTCAGGACCTTGTATGGCCAGACATCATGGGCATCAATGACTGGGTACCAAAATTTGCAAAGAAATATGCTAACCTTAGACAGGTAGTAGTTGAAGCTCTTGACACATTTGCTGATGAAGTAAACTCAGGCGCATTCCCTACACCAGAATATTCATACAACACAAAGGTTGAAGGTTACGAAGAATAATTTTCAAAAATTAAAGCGGTGTCTATTAGGCACCGCATTTTTTTATGTTTAGAAATGGTTTGTATGCAAACTATCTAAAACATATATTATTTGTTTATATATTTAGCACAAAAAGTATGTTGTAAAACTAAATCATGTTGAAAATATAAGACTTCATTTAAATAAAGTGAGTTGCAAAAATAAGACAAATTAAAATTACTTTTAGACAAAAGAGGCTTTTTTATTGATTTTTTAATAAATTTAGCCTCTTTTTTGTTTTGGCACGGCACTTGCTATTATATATTGGTGACCACAAAATCAAAAGAACTTCCGTGGGTAATTGATATAAGCCCCCAAGCACCCACGGAATGAATTTTGAACTAAGGAGAGATGATTAATTATGGAAAGAACAAAAAAACTTAATAACAAAACCAGAAACTCAATTGTGGCAGAAATATTTAATATTTCAGAAGATATGAAAAAGAAATACGTGAGCAAAAACAAATACAGTATTTAATATATAGATTTATTTAAGAAGAAAAGGAGATTGATATATATGAGAAACTTATTCAGCGAAATTTTAGCAGTAGCAGAAACAGAAAGAAAAAGACGCAGTTACAGAATGTTTTAATACTTAGCCCGCGGCACACTGCAGACCACACCCTTACCCCTTCAACATACAGGTTTGCAGTGTGTTTTTTATAAAACTTAAAGGAGCTGATTTTATGAACAGAAGAATAACATCGCCCCATGTAAGAATAATAGAAAAAGAAATTAAATACGGAAGTGTTTTAAAAGGCGTTTTAGATAATGCTTTTTGTGATATTTTTTCGGAGGTTTGTGTTGTGGATTTTAGGCCCAACGTTAAATAATACTATGGCTTATATTAGCTTATAAAAAAGACGGAGTATAAATAAAAATATTCCGTCTTTTTTATATATTGTAATGATTGAGTTTATTTTATAAAATAAATATAAAGTTTTGTTTATGGATAAGGAGTGCTTTTATATGGAGCAGACAGAAAACAAAAATTTAAGACTTATAATAAAGGCTTTGGACGCCTATCAGGCTACAATGTTTATTATAAATTCTCAAAGGCAGGTTGTGTTTGTTAACAAGGTATTATGTGACAGGCTTGGTATAAGCAGGAAAGAACTGCTTAAAATGACAGTTGATGAATACATGGAAAAAACAGCAGCCAAAAACTGTTATGCTGTTCAGTCATTGGAGTCTGGAGAGTCTTTTGTAAATGTTCATCAGCTTACAGACGATATTGACCTTGAAGTAACAAGTTATCCTATTACAGACGATAAGGGAAATATTATAGGTGCTATAGGCTGTGGATTTGATAATGACCTTGTAAATAAACTTGAAAACATAGTTAAGGAAACAGAAAAAAAGAGCGAAAGTCTTTCAAAAGCCATTAACTACATGTCTGAAAAAAGTGGTGGCGATGGTTTTGTATATGCAGACAAAAAAATGAAAAGAGTATTTGATTCTGCTGGGCTTATTGCTGCCACAGATTCAACTGTACTTGTAACAGGAGAAAGTGGTACAGGTAAAGAGATTATAGCCAACTACATACATAATCACAGCAACAGAAAAGACGGCGTTTTTATGCCTGTAAACTGTGGTGCTATACCTGAAAACCTTATAGAGTCTGAGTTTTTTGGATACGACAAAGGTGCTTTTACTGGTGCTGACAAAAACGGCAAGGCTGGACTTTTTGAAATTGCGGACAAAGGCACACTTTTTCTTGACGAAATAGGCGAGCTTCCTATGCTTATGCAGGCAAAGCTCTTAAGAGTTTTAGAAACTGGCGAAATTAAAAGAGTTGGCGGCTCAAAAAGAATATTTACAGATGTAAGAATTATTGCTGCCACAAACAAAAATCTTGAAGAAATGGTTAAACAAAACAAATTCAGGGAAGACCTTTATTACAGATTAAGTGTAATACCTCTTTCTATACCGTCTCTTAGGGAAAGACCTGACGATGTTGAGGTATTAATGCAGTATTATGCGGAGAAGTTTAACAAAAAATACAAGACTAACCTTGTTATAGACCAGAAGGTTTTAAATAAATACAAAAAATACCTGTGGCCTGGAAATGTAAGAGAGCTTAGAAACGAAGTTGAAAGACTTGCCATATATTCCATTGGAAAAGGCGGGCTTTTTGAAGAAAAGAACAGCCATGACAGCGATATACGAAATTTTTCACAGGAAGAAACTTCAGACAGAATTGAAGATGATGTAAACTCAGGCAAAAAGCTTAAAGAGCTTGTTGAAAAGTATGAAAAAGACATTCTTAAGGCTATGCTTGAGAAAAATAACGGTAACGTAAGAAAAACTGCCATGGACATGGGAATTGACCGTTCTTCATTTTACAGAAAAATAAAAGATGTGTGATTTATGATGAAATATATTGTGCAGTATCATATTTATTGTAAAATTTAATTAGCTGTGTTACTATAGTATTGTAATTGTTATTATTTATTTAATTGTGCATAAGGTTCAAAAAAATAATACATTTTTTGTTGAATATTGTTGACACAGCTTTTCGTTTTTGATAAAATTCTGTTATTTACAAATAAATTAGTTTTATGTATTACTTCTATGCTTGACTTAGGAGTATTTTATTTTTAATCAATTGTTTATTCATATATTTTCAAAGGGGGAGCAAAAAATGTACAAGCTTGTAAAGGAAGGACTTACATTTGATGATGTGCTTTTAATACCGGCAAAAAGCGATGTTTTACCAAAGGATGTTGATATTTCAACACATCTTACAAAGAAAATTAAGCTTAATGCGCCTATTATGAGTGCCGGAATGGACACTGTTACAGAGGCTAAAATGGCTATTGCTATGGCAAGACAGGGCGGTATTGGTATAATACACAAAAATATGTCTATTGCACAACAGGCTGAAGAAGTAGATAAGGTTAAAAGATCTGAGCATGGTGTTATAATTGATCCATTTTCACTTTCACCAGATCACTATGTATATGATGCAGACCAGCTTATGGCTAAATATCATATCTCAGGTGTGCCTATTACTGTTGATAACAAGCTTGTAGGCATTATTACTAACAGAGACGTTAGATTTGAAAAAAATCACAACAGAAAAATTGCAGATGCAATGACTAAAGATAACCTCATCACTGCTCCTGAAGGAACAACTCTTGAAGAGGCTCAGGAAATTCTTATTAGACACAAAATTGAGAAGCTTCCTATTGTTGATGAAAACATGGTTCTTAAAGGACTTATTACTATTAAGGATATTGAAAAGGCTATTAAATATCCTAACTCTGCAAGAGACGAACACGGTAGACTCCTTGTTGGTGCTGCTGTAGGTGCTACAATGGACGTTCTTGATCGTATGCAGGCTCTTGTAGATGCAAATGTTGACGTTATTGTTATTGATACTGCTCATGGTCATTCAATGGGCGTTATTGAAACAATTAAGAAGATTAAAAAGGCTTTCCCAGATGTTCAGCTCATTGCAGGTAACGTTGCTACAGCTGAAGCTACAAAGATGCTTATTGAAGCAGGTGCTGACTGTGTAAAGGTTGGTATCGGACCTGGTTCAATTTGTACAACTCGTGTTGTAGCTGGTATTGGTGTTCCTCAGATTACAGCTATATTTGACTGTGCTGAAGCAGCTAAGCCATACGGTATTCCAGTTATTGCTGACGGTGGTATTAAGTTCTCTGGCGATATTGTTAAGGCTATTGCAGCAGGTGCAAGTGTATGTATGCTTGGTAGCTACTTTGCAGGATGCGAAGAAAGCCCAGGAGAAACAGAGCTTTACCAGGGAAGAAAATACAAAGTATACAGAGGTATGGGTTCTATTGCAGCTATGGAACAGGGCAGCAAAGACCGTTACTTCCAGGAAGATGCTAAGAAGCTTGTTCCTGAAGGTGTTGAAGGACGTATTGCATTTAAAGGCAGCGTTGAAGATTCTGTTTACCAGCTTATGGGTGGTCTTAGAAGCGGTATGGGTTACTGCGGTACAAGAACTATTGATGAGCTTAGAGAAAACGGACGTTTTGTTAGAATTACAAGCGCAGGCTTAAGAGAAAGCCATCCACACGACATTCAGATTACTAAAGAAGCGCCTAACTACAGTGTTGAACATTAATTTTTTGGAGGCTGTGAAGTATGAAAAACGAACTTATAATTGTTCTTGACTTTGGCGGTCAGTATAACCAGCTTATAGCCAGACGTGTAAGAGAGTGCAATGTATATTGTGAAGTTAAGCCATATACAATGCCTTTAGAAGAAATAAAGGCTCTTGAGCCAAAGGGCATTATATTTACTGGCGGTCCTAACAGTGTTTATGACGAAGAATCACCACACATTGCAAAAGAAATATTTGAAATGAATATTCCTATACTTGGTATATGCTATGGTTCACAGCTTATGGCTTATACTCTTGGTGGAAATGTTGAAACTGCTCCTGTAAGTGAGTATGGCCACACAGAAGTATCTGTTGACACAGCAGACGTACTTTTTGAAGGTGTTTCACCTAAGACTGTATGCTGGATGAGCCACACAGACTATATCTCAAATGTACCAGAAGGCTTTAAAATAACAGCACATACTCCAGTTTGCCCAGTAGCGGCTATGTCTAATCCAGAAAGAAAGCTTTACGCTACACAGTTCCATCCTGAAGTTATGCATACAGCAGAGGGTATGAAAATGCTTAGCAATTTCGTATACAATGTATGCGGCTGTGCTGGTGACTGGAAAATGGCTTCATTTGTTGACGAAACAATTAAGCAGCTTAAAGAAAGAATTGGCAATGGCAAAGTTTTATGTGCTCTTTCAGGTGGCGTAGACTCATCTGTTGCAGCAGTTCTTCTTTCAAAGGCTATTGGTAAGCAGCTTACTTGTGTATTTGTTGACCATGGTCTTCTTCGTAAAAACGAAGGTGACGAAGTTGAGGCTGTATTTGGTCCTAAGGGACATTATGAGCTTAACTTTATAAGAGTAAACGCTCAGCAGAGATACTACGACAAGTTAAAAGGCGTAGAAGAACCTGAAGCTAAAAGAAAGATTATAGGCGAAGAATTTATCAGAGTTTTTGAAGAAGAAGCTAAGAAAATCGGTGCCGTTGATTTCCTTGTTCAGGGTACGATTTATCCAGACGTAATTGAATCAGGTCTTGGTAAGTCAGCCGTTATTAAGTCACACCACAATGTTGGCGGTCTTCCAGATGTAGTTGATTTCAAAGAAATTATTGAGCCTTTAAGAATGCTTTTTAAAGACGAGGTTAGAAAGGTTGGCCTTGAATTAGGTATACCAGAATATCTTGTTTTCCGTCAGCCATTCCCTGGACCAGGTCTTGGTATAAGAATTATTGGTGAAGTTACAGAAGAAAAAGTAAAAATAGTTCAGGAAGCAGATTATATTTACCGTGAAGAAATTGCAAAAGCAGGTATTGATAAGGGTCTTGGACAATA
>CALWHO010000040.1 GCA_944380405.1 uncultured Lachnospiraceae bacterium | reverse complement strand
CCATTTCAGCCTCTGGTGAAAGAGAGTATCTTGTTATACCGCCGTGACCAGCATCGCCGAATTTAGCGAAGGTTTTGATTTTGTCTTCCATTCTTTCTTTACTGCATTTGTACATAACCATTCCACCTTTCTTAGCATTTATTCTGTAATGGCTATATTATCAGCAATCTTTGTGCCTAAATTAACAAATACTATTAAAAACAATCAAACATTGGCACAATTCATATAATTTAACTATGCTTTTTATGATAAAATTACAATAAAATACTATATTTATTCGTATAAAATTTACATTTCAATATAAATTATAGTCCACAGCAGAAGATACAGTTTATGCATCTGTGCATAAATATTTTTACACTGAATAAAAATTATTGTATTTTTATTTATATATCTGACAATATGCATTTTTTCATAAAATGCGTATTTACATAGTTTCTTTGCTTCCAAAATATTTTGTTGCACATAACAAGCTGCACCTTAAATAAAAAAACAGATATTTAAATAATAAATACCTGTTTTTAATGTCCTTTATTGAAAGACAAAATAATGAAATTTTTAATTATATTATCCGATATTTTTTATCCCGTTATATTTTAACAAACTTTGCTCTTTTACCACAGAAAAGTGTCAAATATTCAAATCCTGCCTCTCTAAGCATATCATAAGCCTTGTCAAAATCGGCACATATATCCTTTGGCAGATGTGCATCAGAGCCTACTGTTATAATTTCTCCACCCAGCTCTTTATACCTCTTAACCAATTCAAACTGTGGGTGAGTATGTCCAAGACCATATCTAAAGCCTGATGTGTTTATTTCTATGCCTTTGCCCTTTTCTATAAGTGTTTTTAAAATTTCATCTGTTATAAACTTATAATCACTGTAAATCATTTTCTTGTCTTCATAATTACCATAACGATTTATAAAGTCTATATGACCATATACGTTAAAAAAGTCGCAGGTCTTCACATTATTAAGAACATCTGCAAAATATGCAAGATATGCCATAAATTTTGTTTTGCCTTCAAAAAGGTCATTTGTGCATAAATCGCATTTATTAACTACATGGCTTGAGGCTATTACAAAATCAAAATCATTTTTCAAAAATTCCTCTATTTCATTAAGGACATGAGGCTGAACGCCTATTTCAACACCTGTTCTGATTGTAATTTTGCCCTTATATTTTTCCTTAAGACGCTCTATTTCATTTCTATAAGGCGTATAATCAAACAAAAATGGATAGTCAGGGTCTGGATAATCAAAATCTATATGGTCTGTAACGGCTATTTCACTAAGCCCCAGCTCAACAGCCTTTTTAATATTTTCTTCAAGAGGTGTTTTTGAGTCTGAAGAAAATGAAGAATGTGTGTGATAATCTGCAATAAACATAAGCAATACCTCCCTATTTTAAAAAAGTATAACACACATAAATTTAAAATTAAATAACTGCCACATATTGAAATCTTGTTGTCCAGTAGATAAATATGATAAAATTACTTAGCTTTTAATAACCCCTTATTTCCAAAACATGAAATCAATAAGAAATATTGTCAGAACCTATGTTCTTGCAATATTTCCCAAAATAATGTAATCTATATATTAATGTAAAAATAACTACCAATTAATAAAAATATTTAAGCAGGTGCAGCAAATGACCAGAAAAAATACAGCTTCAAGCTATAACAACGAAAGCATAACATCTCTTAAAGGTGCCGACAGAGTACGTCTTCGTCCTGGAGTAATATTTGGCAGTGACGGCATAGACGGCTGCTGTCATTCTGTGTTTGAAATACTTTCAAACTCCATTGACGAAGCACGAGAAGGCTTCGGCACAGTTATAGAGGTTACAAAATTTAAAGATAAGTCAATAATGGTAAAGGACTACGGCAGAGGAATACCTGTTGACTTTAACCCAAAAGAAGAGCGTTTTAACTGGGAGCTGGTATTTTGCGAGCTTTACGCAGGAGGTAAATATAAAAATAACTCAGGCGAAAACTACGAATACAGCCTTGGTCTTAACGGTCTTGGTACATGTGCCACACAGTATGCTTCTGAATATATGGATGCAGAAATAGTACGTGACGGCTTTAAATATAGCCTCCACTTTGAAAAAGGCGAAAATATAGGCGGTCTTAAAAAAGAGCCTTCTGCATCTTCAAAAACAGGCACTTTAATTAAATGGCGTCCTGATATAGAAGTATTTACAGATATAAACGTACCAGCAGAGTACTTCCATGATGTGCTTAAAAAACAGGCAGTTGTAAACGCAGGACTTAAGTTTATATTTAAGGACGAAGAAACTGGCGAAAAGACAGAGTTTATATACCCAAATGGTATAAAGGACTATATTACAGAACTTAGTGAGGGCACTGCCTTTACAGAAGTACATTATCTTGAAACAGAAACATCAGGCAGAGACAGAGAAGATAAGCCAGAATATAAACTTAAATTTCAGGCAGCCTTTTGCTTTAATAACAGCGTAAACACTATTCAGTATTTCCATAACTCAAGCTTCCTTGAGTATGGTGGTTCTCCTGACAAAGCAGTTAAAAACAGCTTTGTATATGCCATAGACCGCTACATAAAACAAAGCGGGCTTTATAAAAAAGACGAAAAGAAGATTTCTTTTGCCGATGTTGAGGATAGCCTTGTGCTTGTTGTAAACTCATTTTCAACAATTACAAGCTATGAAAACCAGACAAAAAAATCAATTACAAATAAATTTATACAGGAAGCCATGACGGAGTATTTCCGTACAAATCTTGAAATTTACTTTATAGAAAACAAAATAGAAGCCGATAAAATAGCTTCTCAGGTTTTAGCCAATAAACGCAGCCGTGAAACTGCCGAAAAAACAAGGCTTTCAATACGTAAAAAACTTACAGGCAGCATAGATATAAGTAACCGTGTTGAAAAGTTTGTAAACTGCCGTACAAAAGACGTAAGCCGTAGAGAGCTTTATATAGTAGAGGGTGATTCTGCCCTTGGTTCATGTAAGCTTGGCAGGGATTCAGAATTTCAGGCTATAATGCCAGTACGAGGCAAAATATTAAACTGCCTTAAAGCTGACTATGACAAAATATTTAAAAGCGATATAATTACAGACCTTTTAAAGGTAATGGGCTGTGGTGTTGAAATAAAAAGCAAGCATAACTCAGACTTTAACTCATTTGATATAGAACGTCTTAACTGGAACAAAATAATAATATGTACCGATGCCGATGTTGACGGTTTCCAGATAAGAACACTTATACTTACAATGCTTTACCGCCTTGTGCCTACTCTTATAAAAGAGAAAAAGGTATATATTGCCGAGTCACCTCTTTATGAAATAACAAGCGGAAGTAACACATATTTTGCTTATTCCGAAACAGAAAAAGCAACCATATTAAATAAAATAGGCTCAAAGAAATTTACAATACAGCGTTCAAAAGGACTTGGTGAAAACCAGCCAGAAATGATGTGGGAAACAACTATGAACCCAGCCACAAGACGCCTTATACAGGTTATGCCTGAAGATATAGAGCCTACACAGCTTAAATTTGAACTTCTTTTAGGTGAAAACCTTAAAGGCAGAAAAGAATATATAGAAGAAAACGGATATAAATATATAGACTTCAGCGACTTAAGCTGATACGGAGTGAAATTTAGATGCCAAAGAAAAGAAAAACTGACGGAGAAATTACATTTTCCGAAAAAATACAGGAACAAAAAATAACAGACACATTGGAGCTTAACTATATGCCATATGCCATGAGCGTTATAGTTTCTCGTGCCATACCTGAAATAGACGGCTTTAAGCCTGCCCATAGAAAGCTTCTTTATACAATGTACCTTATGGGGCTTTTAAAGGGTGCCAGAGCCAAATCTTCAAAGGTTGTAGGTCAGACTATGCAGCTTAACCCACATGGCGATGCTGCCATATACGAAACCCTTGTACGTCTTACAGAAGGTAACGGTGCTCTTTTGCACCCTTTTGTTGACTCAAAGGGTAACTTTGGTAAGCAGTATTCAAGGGATATGGCTTATGCTGCTGCCAGATATACAGAGGTTAAGCTTTCACCTATATGCAGCGAAATATTTGCAGACATTGACAAAAACACAGTTGAGTTTGTAGATAACTTCGACTCATCTATGAAAGAGCCTGTGCTTTTGCCTACTACATTTCCAAATATTCTCGTAAACCCAAATCAAGGTATAGCCGTAGGTATGGCAAGCTCATTTTGCAGCTTTAACCTTAAAGAAATTTGCGAAGGCACAGCAGCATTTATAAAAAATAACGACATAAACATTATGGACTATATTAAAGCCCCTGACTTTTCAACAGGTGCAGAGCTTCTTTATAACGAAGAAGAAATACGCCAGATTTACGAAACAGGCAGAGGCAGCTTTAAGCTTAGAGCCAAATACACATACGACCAGAAAAACAGCTGTATAGTGGTAACTGAAATACCATACAGCACAAATATAGAGTCCATTATAGACAAAATAATTGCCCTTGTTAAAGCAGGCAAAGCAAAGGAAATTACAGACATACGTGACGAAACAGACCTTAAGGGTCTTAAAATAGCCATTGACGTAAGGAAAAACACTAATGTTGAGCTTCTTATGCACAGGCTTTTTAACCAGACACCACTTTGCGACTCATTTAGCTGTAACTTTAACCTGCTTATAAACGGCAGACCTAAAACAATGGGCATAAAAGGCATACTTTCTGCATGGACAGAATTTAGGGTTAATTCAATTAAAAATCAGCTTGCCTACGACCTTGAAAAGAAAAAAGCAAAGCTTCACCTTCTTGAAGGTCTTGGAAAAATACTTCTTGATATAGATAAAGCCATAGACATAATCAGAAATACAGAGAAAGACTCTCTTGTAGTACCAAACCTTATGAAAGGCTTTGATATTGACCAAATTCAGGCTGAATATATAGCGGAAATAAAGCTTAGAAACATAAACAAAGAATATATTTTAAACCGCATTAAAGAAACAGAAGACATTAAAAAAGAAATAGATAATATTTTAGACACATTAAAAAGCGAAACAAAAATTAAAAATATAATCTGCTCACAGCTTAAAGCCGTTGCCAAAAAGTATGGCAAAAACAGGCAGACAGACATTGTTTATGCTCACGAAATTAAGGAAATACCAACAGAGGACTTTATAGAGGACTATGGCATACGTCTTTTCCTTACAGAAGAGAACTATTTCAAGAAAATAACACTTGTTTCTCTTCGTACATCAGGCGAGCAAAAACTTAAGGAAGACGACAGAATGCTTATGGAGCTTGAAAGCACAAATAAAGCCGATATACTCTTTTTCAGCAACAAGCAAAACGTATATAAAATGAAGGCAAACGATATTGCCGAAACAAAGGCAAGCTCTATGGGCGATTATCTGCCTAACATACTTGGCATGGAAGAAGACGAAAAAATAATATACTTCACAGCCACAACTGACTATAACGGAATGATGTTTTTCATGTTTGAAAATGGCAAAGGCGTTAAAATACCCCTTAACTCCTACAGCACAAAAACAAACAGGAAAAAACTTATAAATGCATATTCCGCTAAATCACCTGTTATATTCATGTCATATATTGAAGAAGATAAAGACTTTATACTTACAAGGGACAAAGATAAGGCATGTCTTTTCAACACAAATCTTTTATCTTTAAGTGCCACAAAAAATGCATCAGGAGTGCAGCTTTATACATTAAAGAAAAACAGCCGCATAACAGCCGTATATGAAAAAGACGGCTTTATAAGTGACGACATAGAGTATTACCGTACAGACAAAATACCGTCTACTGGTCACTTTATAAAAGATGAGGACAAAGAAAAAAATAATATTGAGATGCAGATAAAACTTTAAAACAAAAAGCATATATCCCATATTTAATTTGGTATATATGCTTTTTTTATTATATGTAACAAAGTTACAGACAAAATATTTTATTTTGATATATTATTACATTATAAAACATAAAAGGAGTGTAATTAATTATGATGAAAGCCACAATAGACGTAAACAAATGTCCTCAAAACCACCCATGTCCAGCTATTAAAACATGTCCCGTTGATGCTCTTAGTCAGGTAGGATTTAATGCACCTACAATAAACGAAGATTTATGCATAGGTTGCGGAAACTGTTCTTCTTTCTGTCCAAAGGGTGCTTTAAGCCTTAAAGAAGTATAATCTTTCGTCAAAGACTCATTTCATTCAAGTCTTTGACGAGCAAACATAAGTATAAAGGAGGAGTTCCTGTGACTTAACAGTCTTGAAACTCCTCCTTTTCCTCGTCGGAAATAAATTCCGTCGGCATTTTGCTTACGCAAAACAGCTACGCTACCCTTGTTCGTCGGGTGCTTTCCTGCAAATTCCATTTGGAAAACTTGGTACCGCCAAGATAGGCGGACAGCCACTTGTGGCTGGAGTTTGCTTTAGCAAACTTACTGACTAGTCGTTTCCCAAACCCTTCCGCTATATTGTGTTGTATAATATTATGTAAAACAATAAAAAAGGTGTCAGTAAACTGACACCTTTTAATTATTTTGCGTAATCTGTTGCTCTTGTTTCTCTAACAAGGCTTACTTTAATCTGTCCTGGATATTCAAGCTCTTCTTCTATCTTCTTAGCAATATCCCTTGCAAGAAGTGTAAGACCGTCATCGCTTATTTCTTCAGGCATAACAATAATTCTTAACTCACGACCTGCCTGTATAGCAAATGTCTTTTCAACACCCTTAAAGCTGTCGCCGATTTCTTCAAGTCTCTGAAGACGTTTTATGTAGCTTTCAAGAGTTTCTCTTCTTGCACCAGGTCTTGCAGCTGAAATAGCGTCTGCTGCCTGAACAAGAACTGCAATAATGCTTTCTGGGTCAACATCGCCATGATGTGCTTCAACGGCATTAATAACAATGTCTGACTCTCTGTGCTTTTTAAGTATGCTTACACCTATGCTTACATGTGAGCCTTCCATTTCATGGTCAATGCTCTTACCAATATCGTGAAGAAGACCTGCACGTTTAGCAATATTTACATCTACACCAAGCTCTGCAGCCATAAGACCTGCAAGGTGTGAAACTTCAATTGAGTGTTTAAGAACATTCTGACCATAGCTTGTTCTGTATTTAAGCTTACCAAGAAGTCTTACTATTTCTGGGTGAAGACCATTTACGCCAGTTTCAAATGTGGCAGCTTCGCCTTCGTCACGAATAATAACTTCAACTTCTTTTTTGGCTTTTTCAACCATTTCCTCAATTCTTGAAGGATGAACACGGCCATCGACAATAAGTTTTTCAAGGGCAATTCTTGCTATTTCCCTTCTTACAGGGTCAAAGCCTGAAAGTATAACTGCCTCTGGAGTATCGTCAATAATAAGGTCTATGCCAGTAAGTGTTTCAAGGGCTCTTATGTTACGTCCCTCACGACCTATAATACGGCCTTTCATTTCGTCATTTGGAAGCTGAACAACAGATACTGTTGTTTCTGTTACATGGTCAACAGCACAGCGCTGAATAGCGTTTGCAACTATTTCCCTTGATTTTTTGTCTGCTTCCAATTTTGCCTTACTTTCAATGTCTTTAATCATCATAGCAGCTTCATGCTTAACATCGTTTTCTATGCTGCCAAGAAGATAGTTTTTAGCCTCTTCTTTTGTAAGACCTGAAATTCTTTCAAGCTCCTGAAGGTGTTTATTATGAAGTTCTTCAACCTCTTCCTTCTGCTTGTCCAATTCTTCAATTTTCTTATTCATCTGTTCTTCTTTACGTTCAAATGAATCTGCTTTTCTGTCTAAAGACTCTTCTTTCTGAACAAGTCTTCTTTCAGTTCTTGAAAGCTCATTTCTTCTTTCACGAACTTCTCTTTCAAGTTCGTTTTTAGTTTTTATACTTTCTTCCTTAGCTTCAAGCAAAATTTCTTTCTTTCTCGCTTCTGCCGCTTTTTCTGCGTCTTCTACTATTTTTTTCGCTCTGTCTTCAGCAACGCCAACTTTCGCTTCAGCAATATGTTTCCTATAAATAATGCCTATTATCAAGCCAAGGAAGATTCCAATAACGCCAATAATAATTGTAATCGGTTCTATTGGAAACACCTCCTTAATCTCTTTAATAAATTTTATTTTTTGACATAAAGTCATCATTACAATTTTATAACTATTTAATAATGGTGTCAAGAAAATTTTACTTATAGGAATATTGCAGCGAAAAATATTAAACAAAATAGCCGTTATTTTAAGGCAATTTATCATCATTTTGCACATATTAACTTGTGGCTATTTGTGGCAAAAAACTGACTTTACATACCGTAAAAATGATAAAAATTAATTTCATATACAGTATTTCTTTATATCTTCAATTGTAAATCCTGGGTGAGAAGCAATATTTACTGCATTAGCTATAATCTCTGAAAGATTGTCTATAACAAAATCCACATCCTTAGGAGTTACAAACATATTCTCTTCGTAAGGCTGCAATATTTCATATATAAGGCTGTATTTTTCCTCATGGCTTAAGTCATCAAGCATGGCATAAAACTCACTGCCTTTTTCAGAAGATACTTTCATTTCGTGTATAATCCTGTCTATGGTGTCACCTGCCATTGTTGCAGCATCTACTACAGTAGGCACGCCTATGGCTATTACAGGCACTCCAAGTGTTTTTTCGCTTAGCTCTGCCCTTTTATTTCCAACACCTGCTCCAGGTGCTACTCCTGTGTCGCTTATTTGTATAGTCTGATTTATTCTTTTAACACTTCTGGCTGCAAGAGCATCAACAGCTACTATTACATCAGGCTTTGTTTTTTCTGTTACGCCTTTTATAATCTCAAATGTTTCTATGCCTGTAATGCCCATAACACCTGGTGAAAGTGCCGCCAGAGGTCTTACACCGCCGTTTTTAAGCTCATCAGGCACAGTATCCATAATATGCCTTGTAACAAGCATCCTTTCCACAACCTTTGGTCCAAGAGCGTCTGGTGTTATATTCCAGTTACCAAGACCTACAACAAGTATACTCTTGGCATTTTTAAACTTTTCAATACGGTTAAGGCACTGAGCAGTACATTTTGCCGCTTCTTCATGGCATGATGCGTCGTTTTTATTCAAAAACTCGCTTTCTATTGTTATATATGTTCCACATGGTCTCCCAAGCATTTCGCTGCCTTTTTCATTAAGTATATTTACAGTTGTAATTTTACATGTGCCTTTTTCTTCTTCTATTGTTTCAACTCCGTCGCCTAATGTACCTTTTTGTTCTTTTACTATTTCGCTTTTTTCAAGAGCCAAATCAGTTCTTATTATAAATTCTTTTTTATTCTCCACAGCCGAAACACTCCTTAAAATTTATTTTTATGTATTTTTAACTTTTAATGTAAAATATATACTTTTGGACAGACACAAATTAAATACAGTGTGCATATAATTATTTATAAAGTTTTTTAAGAGGTATAAAGTGATAATATTATTTTCTCTTCTTTTAACCTGCACACTCTGCGGAGCCGCTTCATTTCCCAAGCCACTTTCATCAGCAGAGGAGAAAAACCTTTTGGAGAAAAAATTACTTGGAGATGCCTCAGCCAAAAACACACTTATAGAACATAATCTGCGCCTTGTGGCACACATAGTTAAAAAATACTCGTCAGGCTCTTCTCTAAACGAAGACCTGCTTTCAATAGGCACAATAGGTCTTATAAAGGCTATAGACTCATTTAACTCAGAAAAAAACACACGTCTTGCCACATATGCCGCCAAATGCATAGACAACGAAATACTTATGTATTTAAGGCGTCAAAAGAAAATATCAACAGAAGTTTATCTTCAAAGCCCTTTAAGCGTTGATAAAGACGGAAACGAAATCTCACTTCTGGATACACTTATATCAGACGATGACTCTGTTGATGACGAAGCAGAGCTTAATATATACTCCAACTTGCTTAATAATGCAGTAAGTGCAGTTTTAACAAAAAGAGAGCTTCTTATAATAACACTACGCTATGGTCTTGGAAAAAGCGACATATACACCCAAAGAGAAATTGCAAAAAAGTTAAACATATCACGTTCATACGTTTCAAGAATAGAAAAAAAGGCTCTTGAAAAATTAAGAGATTATTTAGAAGAATAAAAAAAGGGGCATTTAACCCCGTACATATAAAACTTAATAATTTTTATAGCAGAAAAACACGCAGGTGTTTTATTTTTTTGTGTTTTTTTTAGGACAAGCAAAAAAAGGTGCCGATAAAATCGGCACCACCACACTTTAAATAAAATTATTTTTTATACTATTAAATAAAGCTGAAGGGTAAAGGGAAACAAATTGTCAGTAAGTTTGCTAAAGCAAACTCCAGACGCAAGCGACTGTCCGCCCATCTTGGCGGTACCAGTTTCCCTTTTTTAATTCCCAGAAAAGCACCCGATGGAACTTGGCACCCGCAAAGATGTGCGGGTCAGCGAAGCTGACTTTTCGAAGAAAAGTGCTGACCATGTGCTTTATACTTCTGTCTGCTCGTCAAAGGCTTGAA
>CALWHO010000039.1 GCA_944380405.1 uncultured Lachnospiraceae bacterium | reverse complement strand
AGGGAATGTTCTTGTTATATCGCCGTTATACCATTTATACTGAGCACCTGCATCAACAAGTATAAGGTCGTTATCATTAGTAACAGAATTATTCTGGCTATAATGAAGTATTGTACCGTTTTTACCTGATGCAGCTATAGTTTTAAAAGCCTTGTCTGTAACGCCTTCTTTTGTAAGTACAAAGTCATAATAGGCTTCTATTTCGTTTTCTTTCATGCCTGCCTTTGAATTTTTCATCATTGATTTAATAGCCTTTGTTGTAATTTCAATGGCTTTTTCAATTCGCTCCATTTCCCAAGGCTCTTTTATTGTTCTGAAATCTGCTACAATATCAAATAAATCAATAAATTCCTGTTTATCAAATATGCTTCTTAAGCCTTCAAATGTATATTCCTTTGGTATATCCCATCTTGTAAAGTCAGTAAAAATATGGTTTACATAACTTGAAATCTCCTTCATATCTTTTTCAAAGTCTTCAAGGAGTTTTATGTTTTCAATACCGCTTATTTCTTTGGCTTCTTCTTTACTCATTGTTGCCCCAACCCATTTTGCCATCTGTCCGTTATGAGGCTCTATATAGAGGTTTGAAATTTCTTTGCCATCTTTTTTAATAAGAACAAGTATCTGATTTTCTTTGTCTATTCCAGTAAAATAATAAAAATGCCTGTCAGGTGAAAAAGGATAATTTTCATCGCCTCTTTTTACAGGCGCCTTTCCTGCCAAAACTATTGCAATATCACCCTCAGACATAACATTAAACATCTTTTTTCTGTTTTTTTCAAAAATATTTTCCAATTAAACACACCTCATTTCCAAAAGAAATTATTTATATATTACCACAGTGTGGTTAAAAAATCCATTCTGTGGTAAAATACCTATTAATTACGAATTTAAAGGAATGATAAAATGGTTTCAATTAAAAAATGCGACTCATATAATTATGAAGAAGTCCTTTCCGTTATAAAAGAAACATGGGAAAACATGGGCGGAATAGAAAAATATATTAAAAAAGGCGAAAAGGTGCTTTTAAAGGTTAACCTTGTAATGCGAAAAGCCCCTGAAGAAGCAGCCACAACTCACCCGGCAGTTGTAAGAGCCGTTGCCCAGACCCTTGTGGAATACGGTGCAAACGTAACTATTGGCGATAGTCCAGGCGGCCCATTTATGGAAACTTTATTAAAATCAATATATAAGCACACAGGTATGGAAGAAGCCGCTGCTCTTTCAGGTGCATCACTTAACTTTGATACAACATCTTCTCTTCACCAAAACCCAGAAGGACATGCTTTAAAAGCCATAACAGTTGCAAACATGGTTACAAATGCAGATAAAGTTATAAATATATGTAAGCTTAAATCCCACAGCATGACACGCTATTCAGGTGCTGCAAAAAATATGTTCGGTACAATTCCAGGCACAACAAAAGCAGAATACCACTTTACATGTCAGGATATAGAAAGCTTTTCAAAATGCCTTACTGATATATGTATATTTGCAAACCCTGTTATAACATTTATGGATGCTGTTACTGCAATGGAAGGTAATGGACCTACAGCAGGAGACCCAAGACATGTTGGGGTTATATTGGCAGGAGAAAATCCATTTGAGCTTGATATATGTGGCAGCAGAATTATAAATACTGTTCCAAATGAAATACCACTTTTAAAGCACGCCATAGAAAGAGGGCTTTGTGCTGACGATTATAAAAAAGTAGAAATAAAAGGCGATAACATAGAAAACTTTGTTGTTGAGGACTTTAAAGTACCACAAAATAAGAGCATGTATTTCTTAGGCAAAAATCCTCCTAAGTTTGTGCTTAAATTTATAAATAAACACATTAATCCAAAGCCAGTATTTGACCATAAGACATGCATCGGCTGTGCAGACTGTGCTAAAAACTGCCCTGCAAAGGTAATCGAAATGAAAAACCACAAGCCTTATCTTATAGATACTGAAAAGTGCATACGCTGCTTCTGCTGTCAGGAGCTTTGCCCTAAAAAGGCAGTAAGCGTTCATAAATCAGCAGTTCTTAAACTTCTTTCAAAGTTTTAAATACAAAAAGAGACAGTTAATATAACTGTCTTTTTTTATTTATATTTTACTATCGCCCTATTAAAGCTAAAATCATCATATGTGCTGGATAAAACCAATAACAAAATTTATGCCACAACTTACTGCTGTAACCTTTATTACCCTTATAAAGCCATATAGGTATAAGAGCAAGTATGGCAAACGCCTGTATTGAAAAATACATTCTTTCACCATTTATAAAAAACATGGTTTTTCCTGCACTTAAAATAATAAAGTTTATATAAAACATTCCTAAAAATTCAAAAAATTTCCCATGTTCAACATTTCTTCCGAAATAAAACACTATTACTGTTAATACTCCTGCACCATAGTAATCCACCTTAAAACATACACCAATATAATAGGCGGCTAAAATTACAACTCCTGATAACAGACATTTTGATATGCCATTTATATTTAGTTTTCGTATTTCATCTATACCTTTTATGGCTATAAGCCCTAAAAAAAGCGTACAAATTACATTTTGCCTATAGGGATTAATGGGCATGTGAGGATTTATCATAAGGTTATATGGTATTTCAGAAATAAAAGCAAATATAAAAAGCCTATTGCAGTATTTTGTAAAACTGCTTGTATAATAAAACCCCTCTACTATCTGAAAAGCAAATATAGGAAATGCAAGCCTGCCTACTATTCTCATCCAGATTGCATCAGGAAAAAAAACATATCCTAAATGGTCAATAAACATGGCTAAAATAGCTATTAGCCGTAAGTCGAAATAAGAAATATCTATTTTCTCTGCTAAATTTTTCTCCATATACCTATCCCCTTTGTATACATAAACACCATGAATTTATTATACAAGAAAAGTAGGAATTATTCTCTATATTTTTTTATGCAACACTATTAATTTTTTCTTAAAAAAAATAAACCGTATATTTTTAAATATACGGTTTATAAATACAATTATATTTTTTCAAGCTCTTCTGAAATAAGCTGATTGATAGTTGCAGGGTCTGCCTTGCCTTTAAGCTGTTTCATACACTGACCAACAAGGAAGCCTTTTACCTTCTGGCTGCCGCCTTTAAATTCGCCAACAGCTTTAGGGTTGTTTTCAATAACTGACTTAACAACTGCAAGAACAGCTCCGTCATCGTTCATCATTTCAAGACCGTTATCTTTCACGTATTTTTCAGGGTCTACATTTTCTGTAAACATCTTTTCAAATACTTCTTTTGCTGTAGTTCTGTTTATAACCTTATTTTTTACTAAGTTTATAAGCTTACCAAGGTTTTCAGCATC
>CALWHO010000038.1 GCA_944380405.1 uncultured Lachnospiraceae bacterium | reverse complement strand
TTTATACTTTTAAGTTTTCAAAATATAGAGTTTCAAAAAGCTAAAGACCAGATGGAGCTTTATGCAGAAAAAATAAGCGAGCAGGTTGTTCTTTCCAATGACGAAGCCAGCTTTCAGTCGGGACTTATGCAGTTTACAAGAAGCAGCTCCACATCAAACCCTATACAGGGCAATATTTTAAACCTTGATGGAGAAACAATAGCCTCAACTGTAAGCAGCAGACCGCCATATCCGCAGTATAAAAACTCAGTTGTGCTGGGAGCTATGGCAGGAGAAGAAACATTTTCAAGGCATGCCGATGAAGATAAGGATACAGGGGAAAAATGGCTTAATTTTGCAATGCCTGTGCAGATTAACGGTGATACAAAATATATTGTATATACAAGAATGAATGCCGAAAGTATATTTGAAAGTATAAACCATACCATTAGAACTATTACGATTTCTGTTTTAATAGCTCTTCTTCTTACAACTGTTATGGGCTATGTGTTTTCAAACACACTTACAGGACCTATTGTTGCCCTTACAGGCAAGGCAAAAGAACTGGCAAAAGGGCATCTTGACCAAAATGTTAAGGTATATTCTGCCGACGAAATAGGTCAGCTTTCGGAAACATTTAACTACATGGCAGGGGAGCTTAATAATACCCTTGGTGAAATACGAAACGAGAAAAATAAGCTTGAAATAATACTTCATAACATGACTGACGGTGTACTGTCTTTTGATAAAGAGGGCAAAATACTCCACTCAAACACAGCAGCAGAGGAAATGCTTGAAACAGATGATTTAAAAGACATTACATTTGACGGGTTTATTAAAAAATACAACATAAATGCAGGCATTATAATAGATATTATGCAGCCTGATTTTTCAAAGACATTTAGTTTTTGGCATGGCAAAAAATATATTAATGCCAGCTTTGCACCTTTTTATAATGAAAATCAGCTTCAGGGTGTAGTTATAGTTTTACAGGATAACACAGAGCTTAAAAAGCTGGATGATATGCGTAAAGAATTTGTGGCTAATGTAAGCCATGAACTTAGAACGCCTCTTACAACAGTTAAAAGCTATACAGAAACACTTATTGACGGTGCTGTTGATGACAGAGAAATTGCAATGGAGTTCCTTGACATAATTAATAGTGAAGCCGACAGAATGAGTTTCCTTGTAAGAGACCTTCTTCAGCTTTCAAGGTTTGACAATAAACAGATAGACCTGCATTTTTCAAACATAAGCGTAAATGATTTCATAAGGGAAAATGTGCGTCAAAGCAAAATTCATGCTGAAAACAAAAAACAGACTATTACATGCGAGTTTTTTCATAAAGACGTATTTATTTATGCCGACAAAGACCGTATTACACAGGTAATTAATAACATAATTACAAACTCAATAAAATACAGTCCGGAAGGAGCAGAAATAAAGGTATTCCCACATGAGAACCAAAACTATATAATGATAAGTGTACAGGATAACGGTATGGGTATGTCAAAAGAAGACCTGCCAAGAATATTTGAAAGGTTTTATCGTGTTGATAAAGCCAGAAGCCGTGCTATGGGTGGTACAGGTCTTGGTCTTGCCATAGCAAAGGAAATAATGGATATTCATGGCGGTAAAATAGCCGTAGAAAGCCAGCTGGGCGTAGGAACGGTTATGACTTTATGCTTCCCTAAAAAGCCGGCTGTAAGAGAGATTTAATTATGTAACGCAATATTAAATTAGGTGTAACATAATTGTAATATAAATGGTATATAATACACATGAATAATAATATTTCCAATAATGGAAAGGAGGCTGCATGTGCATGAAAAAACTATTTATTATGTTTCTGTTTTGTTTTACAGTCTGCTTGTTTTCATCTGCCGCATATGCTGGCCCGTTGGACACAACAGAAATAGAGTTTACAGGCGGATTGGATTTTGATAAGGAAAGGGTTTCCACATTTGACGATTCCAAACAGATTTCAGGCAATGCCAAAAGTGGAACAGTTATAAATATAACTGTTTCAACAGTTAACTTTAAAGGCGAAATGGAAGAACAGGAAAGCTATGAAATTGAAGTTGGCAAAAGCGGTATTTTTAGTCAGAGTATTGATTTAAGCCTTGGAGAAAACGTTGTTGAGGTTACCGCACAGCAAAAAAACTGTGAAGAATACTCCGTAAGCACAGAAGTAGTGCGTAAAAACAAGGTTATAAAATACACACTTGAAAACAGCATTTATTTGCCAGGAAGCGGAATTTAATATTGGGAGATGCCGGTGACGAAGAGTGAGCAGAAAGAAAAAGTACGACTTAAAAAATTTTGCTATTTTATTTTTGTTTATCGTTGCCATATATCAGACAGGAACATTATGGCTTGAAAACTATTCAGGCCATAATTTTTTTTATTATATAACATCATGGGATACTTCTTCATGGCGTAGTGATGCGCCCAAAAAGCCTATTGATGCAGAGTTTATAACTGTAGGGTATGGCAACAAAATGTACAGCGTTTTTTATGGCTCTGAAGGAGAGGAAATAAAAACAAGCTGTGACCAAATAATAAAGCAGGCACTTAAAGAAGAAAATATGACAGTAGTTGATAATGTGTCAATAACAGACCTTCTTGAGCAAAGGTCTATTGTGTATACAATGGTTTACGAAAGCCTTTTAGCTGAGTATATAGACTCATGGGGTATAAGCCCTGATGAAAAAGAACTTGGTACAGCAGCATTTGACACAGTTGTTGTGCTGCCTTGGTCTGGCATAAATGGCGAAAGCAGGGTGCTTTTTGTAAACAGCTCATCATCTTCTGCTGTGGAATACAAAGTAAATACACAAAAAGGCGAAAGTCTTTACAGCCATATAGAAGCTATTGCAAGAGGTAATTCTTCAATGCAGTATATTTCAACAGCACAAAACGGCTTTAATATTTTCAGCCGTAATGTTTTTGTGCCTCAATGGAGCCAAAGTGTATTGCAGTATTCGCCTGTTGTTAAAAAAGACATATTTGATATTGATGATGAAGGCGATATGCTTTCAAGAATGGATGTGTTCTTCGGCAGTTACTACGGTCAGACAAGCGATGTAGATGCTGGAGGCGTATATACATTAAGTGATGACTATACAGTTGTTAAATATTATCCTGATGGAATAATGGAATACTACAGCTATAAGTCACAGGACAGCAACCAAAGCCAGAACCTTTATTCAGCATATAATGCATGTATGGAGTTTTTAGCTAAGGACACAAACATAAATACAGACTATTATATTTCAGGCGTGCAGATTAAAAACAGCAGTATAGATTTTTACTTTGATTATTGCATAGACAATATGCCCATTGTTTCAGACAGCCCTCTTATGAGTCATGGTATTGAGGTTTCTGTAAAGGATAATGTTGTAAGAAAGTACAGACGATATGCCTATGATTTTGAAATAGACAGTGACAGAGTTTTAGAGGGGAATGTTGATTTTCTTGATGCAGTAAACGAGTCTGTAAGTAAAAGCGGCAATACAGCAGCGGTATTTGAAAATATATTCCTTGGCTATGCCAAAGATGAAGATGAGAATTTTGTTTTAAAATGGTTTACTGTAATAGATGGAAATGTATATGAAACCGACTTAAAGCAAAAGTGAAAGGCAGTGGAATATGGACTGGGAAAAGTTTAAAAAAATGTTTATATATCTCCTTATAGCACTTAACATTGGGCTTTTTTGTCTTAATTATACTGCTGGCAGTAAATACAAAATGACTCAGGAAAGAGAAACGGCTATATATAATGTCCTTAGCAGTAGAGGAATAGGTATATACTGTGATTTAATAAAAACAAATAAGCCTATGAGGTCAATAAGTGTATCAACATCTGATGTTGATATAAATAGCCTTAAGTCAATATTTTTTGGAGAAAATGAAGAGATTAAAACAACTCTTGAGTTTGACAAAATAACACTGCAAAGCGAAGAAAAGATAGTTCAGACACAGGAAAATGTTGTTATGTTTTACAGCTCCGAAGGCACAGGAGAAATTAAGGACTATTCAAGAGAAACAGCTACGGCAGCGGCAGAAGAGTTTGTTGAAAAAATGATGTCAGGCAATAACGGCAGAAATACCGTTGAAAACATAACAAGAAGCGGAGATAACTATATATTTTATTTTGATGATATTTATAACGGCTATAAGATATTCTCCAATGAAAAAACTGTTGTCGTTTCTCCAAAAGGCGTAATATATGCAGAGGCTGTGTATTATGATGTTGAAAACTTTACAGGAGATATAGAAGAGATTTGCGGCTGTGATGAGGCTCTTTTAACTGTAATGTATGCCCTTGAAAGTAAAGAGGATGCGGCAGCTGGCAAATATATAGACGAAATTGAGCTGGGATATGATTTTCAGGATTATGAAGACGGCTATGATACAGCAGCAGTAAGGCTTGTGCCTTGCTACAGAATATATGTATCTGGTGAGGATAGTCCTTTTACTGTAAATGCATATACAAACGAGCTTATAGAAGGTTAAAAAAGTAGACTGTATTTAAAAATATACAGTCTGCTTTTTTTTATTATTAAAATATTTTAATTTGTTGAATTTGCAAAAAAATGTGGTATATAATGTAAAAAGGAGGTGTTAGTTTATGGGAGCTGTTGGAAAAGACCTTACAGAAGGCAGTGTGTTTAAGCAGCTTATAATGTTTTCTGTTCCTTTTTTTCTATCACAGGTTCTTCAGGCGTTATACAGTATTGCGGATATGTTTATAGTTGGTAAGTTTATGGGTGATTATGGTATTTCTGCCATAAATAACAGCTCTTCTGTAATAATGCTTATAACTATGCTTATAAGCGGTTTTTCATTAAGCGGTACTGTACTTGTGGCACAGTATATAGGAGCAAAGCAAAAGGAAGAGGCATCAAAAACAATAGGTACTTTGTTTACTATATTTATATATGTTTCTGTAATATTTACATTTGCAGGTATATTATTAAGAGGTACAATACTTTCTATATTGAACACACCAAAGGAAGCCGTTTTGGAGGCTAAAAACTACATAACTATTTGCTTTTCAGGAACAATTTTTATATGCGGATATAATGCAGTAAGTGCCATATTAAGAGGTACTGGTGACTCCAAAAGACCTCTTTATTTTGTTGCTGTGGCAACGGTTATAAATGTTGTGCTGGATTTAATATTTGTAGGTGTGTTTAACTGGGGTGCAGGTGGTGCTGCTTTTGCAACGGTTCTTGCTCAGGCATTTTCATTTATACTTGCCGTAAATACGCTTCATAAAAGCGGTTTTATTTTTGACTTTAAGCTGAAAAGTTTTAAGATAGATGTAAGTAAGCTTAAACTTATTGTAAAAATAGGTATTCCATCTGCTGTGCAGTCTACAATAGTTAATTTTTCAATACTTTTTGTAATTTCAAGTGTAAATGCCTATGGTCTTGCGGCATCTACAGCAGCAGGCATAGGTGCTAAAATAGACTCATTTGCCACACTGCCAACAATAGCTGTTGGTCAGTCTGTTTCTTCTATGGTTGGGCAAAACCTTGGTGCAGAAAAAATAGACAGGGCAAAGAAAACATATTTTTCAGGCCTTATTTTAAGCGGTATATTTGGCATAATTATATTTACATTTGTAAATTTAGAGGGTAATATGCTTTTTAAAGCCTTTGGCTGTTCAGATGAAACACTGGAAATAGGCAGGGTTTATATTAAATACTGCTCTTTTGCATATCTTGCAAACTCTGTGGCTTTCGTATCAAATGGTCTTGCTACAGGAAGCGGAAACGCCATATTTGCCATGTGCAGTGCCATAACAAGCGTTATACTTGCCAGAATACCTCTTATTTTCCTTTTTGAAAAGATTATGGGCTTTGGTCTTCAGGGTATATTTATGGCATTTGGCATGGGTCAGTATTTTGGTATGATTATAGGTATACTTTTCTTTTTAAGTGGAAAATGGAAGAGGATTATTATAAAAGAGTCACCAAAAGGCAAAAAAGAGGGTGTTTTACAGTAATTTACAATAATACTTTTATAAAAAAATGCTTTATAGATTGCAATGTTAATGATATAATTTTATAATACTGATACTGTGTTTAGTAACAATTTTGGTTTGAAAAATAAGTTTGTATTTAAAACAGAGGAGTTTGAAACATATATATGGATAAACTTGTAATAAAAGGGCAGAACAGGCTTAAGGGCGAAGTTATAATAAGCGGTGCTAAAAATGCAGCTGTTGCCATAATTCCTGCAGCTATAATGGCTGATGATGTTTGTATAATTGAAAATCTGCCATATATTGAAGATGTTAAATGTCTTTTTGCAACACTTAATAAACTTGGTGCAAAATGCGAGTACATAGATAAACATACACTTAGAATAGACAGCAGAAATCTTGAAAATGTAAGCGTTACATTTGAAGAAGTACGAAAAATGAGAGCATCATACTATCTTCTTGGTGCTCTTTTGGCACGTTTTAAATCAGCAGAGGTTGCAATGCCTGGCGGCTGCAATTTTGGTACAAGACCTATTGACCTTCATTTAAGCGGTTTTGCATCACTTGGTGCAGAGGTGGAAATGAAGGGCGAAGTTGTTAAGGTTTCAGCCCAAAGCCTTAAAGGCGCTTCTATTTACATGGATACTGTAAGCGTTGGAGCAACAATTAATATTATGCTTGCAGCTTCAATGGCAGAAGGCGTAACTACTATTGAAAATGCAGCAAGAGAGCCTCATGTAGTAGATGCTGCCAACTTCCTTAATATGATGGGTGCAAACATAAAGGGTGCAGGTACTGACGTAATCAGAATTACAGGTGTTGAAAAACTTCATGGTGCTCAGTATACAATTATACCTGACCAGATAGAAGCTGGCACTTATATGATTGCAGCAGCAGTTACAAAGGGCGATGTTGTTGTTAAAAACATAATACCTACACATATGGATTCACTTTCTGCAAAGCTTTTGGAAATAGGCGTAGGCGTTGAAGAAGGCGACGATTACATAAGAGTTTTCTATGACGATAAGGAATATAAAGGTGTAAATGTAAGAACAATGGCTTATCCTGGATTTCCTACAGATATGCAGCCACAGATGGCAGTACTTTTAAGCGTATGTAAGGGCAAAAGCGTTATAACAGAAAACGTATGGGATAAGAGATACCAGTATACAGACGAGCTTAAACGCCTTGGTGCAAAAATAAATGTTGAGGGACGTATGGCTATTATAGAAGGCGTTGAGTCATTAACAGGCACAGACGTAGATGCAACAGACCTTAGAGCAGGTGCTGCTATGATTTTGGCAGGACTTTGTGCAAGAGGTGAAACTGTTGTTGGCGAAGTTAAGTACATAGACAGAGGCTACGAAGAAGTGGAAAATAAATTCGGTCTTTTGGGTGCAGACATAAAGCGTGTGTCTATGTAACATTAGGAGTTTTTAAATATGGTTAGATTTTGTCCTGTTGCCAGTGGCAGCAGTGGAAACTCAATATTTGTCTCAACAGGAGGCACAAGGATACTTATTGACGCAGGTGTAAGCGGCAAAAAAATAGAAGAGGGTCTTAAAGCTATAAATGAAGATGCGGCAAATATAGACGCTATATTTGTTACTCATGAGCATAAAGACCATATAAAAGGCGTTGGCATATTAAGCCGCAGGTTTGATATTCCTATTTATGCCACAGAAGGCACATGGGAAGCCATGGCATGTGATTTAGGAGCCATAAGCCGTAAAAACAGATGCGTTATATATAGCGGAGAAAATAACGTAATTAACGACATGTGCGTAAAGGCATTTGATATACCTCATGATGCTGCTCAGCCAGTAGGCTACAGCATATTTGCAGGCGGAGTTAAAATGTCTGTGGCTACGGACATGGGTCACTATAACGATGAAATAAAAGAAAACATAGCCCAAAGCAACATTCTTCTTGTGGAGGCTAATCACGATATAGATATGCTTAAAAAAGGCTCATACCCTTATGTTCTTAAACAAAGAATACTTGGGCTTAATGGTCATTTGGCAAACATTACTGCAGGTAGTCTTTTGGGTGATATTATGTGCGAAAAAGTGCGCCATGTATTTTTGGGACACTTAAGCAGCGATAACAATACACCACAAAAGGCTTATGACACTGTTAAGGAAGTGCTTAAAAGCAGAAATATTTCTGTTGGCAAAGATATTGTGCTGGAAATGGCTAAAAGGGACTGCGTTAGCAGCTGTATAGAGCTTTAGGAGATATATATGAAAGTAACTGTTGTGTGTGTAGGCCGTCTTAAGGAAAAATACTGGACGGCAGCCATTGATGAATATTCAAAAAGGCTTAGCAAATACATAAAACTTGATATTATAGAGCTTCCTGACGAAAAGGCACCTGAAAGCATGAGCCTAATGCAGGAAGAACAGGTTAAGACAAAAGAAGGCGAAAGAATACTAAAGGCAATTAAAGATGATGCCTATGTAATAAGCCTTGAAATAGAAGGAAAAGAGCTTTCCTCAGTGGAGCTGGCTGAGTTTATTGAGGAGAAAAAACTAAGAGGCATAAGCCATATAGCATTTGTTATAGGCGGCTCTCTTGGACTTTCAAAGGCTGTTTCCCAAAGGGCGGATTTCTACCTTAGTTTTTCAAAAATGACATTCCCCCACCAAATGATGAGGGTTATACTTTTGGAGCAGATTTACAGAGCCGAAAGAATAAATAAAAATGAACCATATCATAAATAAAAAAAGAGGTGCTTAAAATGTTAGTAAGACAGGCTAATGTAAGAATTGAAGAAAGAAAAAATCTTATGGGAGGAAAAAACAGCGTATTTTCAAGCTATCTTCTTGAAATGCCTCAGTTTACAGGTGCAGGCAGACTTTTCCATAAAATAGTTATTCCGCCTAAGTGTTCAGTTGGATATCATATACATACAAATGACAGCGAAGCTTATTATGTACTTGAAGGCAAGGGTCTTTATAACGACAACGGCACAGTTGTTGAAGTAAGTGCAGGCGACCTTACATTTACACCTGATGGCTGTGGTCATGGTCTTGAAAATAACAGTGATGAAAACCTTGTTATACTTGCAGCAGTTCTTTTTAATTTTGAAAAGGATAAAGACCTTTCATCACTTAGAAAAATTAAAAAAGCAGGCACACTTACAAGAATAGAAATGGTTGAGCCTTTTAACGGCAAAGGCAAATCTCACGCAGATAAGCTTATGGAAGGCGACGAGTTTACAGGTGCAGGCAGATTATACAACATCGTTACATTCCCACCAAAATGCTCAATAGGCTATCATCAGCATATTGGCGAAAGCGAAACATACTATGTTCTTAAGGGTAAGGGTATGTTTAATGATGACGGCGAAATGAAAGAAGTAGGCGTAGGCGACGTTATGTATACAGGTCCTGGATTTAGCCATGGTCTTGAAAACATAGGTGACGAAGACCTTGTAATAGCTGCATTTATAATATTTGATAAAGACAGCGAAAACAAATAATTTATTTCTACAAAATCAGGGTTTTGTGGAGTTTAAAAAGCAAAATAAATTTGAAAAAATTTATTTTGGTATTTAAAGGCGGCTTTAATAGCCGTCTTTTATATATTAAGTGTGTAGGAAAAATATTATTTTGCCCAAAGGCTGCCTTAATAAAGGCAGCCGCATAAAAAAAGGCGGTGATTATGTGGGGAAAATACTTGTTGTGGCAGAAAAGCCATCTGTTGGCAGGGATATAGCCAAGGTTTTGGGCTGCAAAGAAAAAGGCGATGGCTTTATTTCAGGTGAAAAATATATTGTAAGTTGGGCTGTAGGTCATCTTATAACACTTTGTGACCCAGAGGACTACGATGTTTCTTTAAAAAAATGGCGATTTGAAACACTGCCTATACTTCCTGAAAAAATAAAAACAAAGGCAATTAAAAACACATATTCACAGCTTAAGGTTTTAGAAAGCCTTATGAATGACAAAGAAACTGAATATATAATATGTGCTACCGATAGCGGACGAGAAGGCGAGCTTATATTCAGATATATTTATAATTATGTACGTTGCAAAAAGGCGGTTAAAAGGCTTTGGATTTCCAGCATGACAGATGCAGCTATAAAAGAAGGCTTTGAAAACATAAAGGATAGCAGTTTTTATGATAATTTATATCTTTCTGCAAAATGCAGAAGCGAAGCCGACTGGCTTGTAGGCATAAATGCCAGCAGGGCATATACCATTAGATATAACGTGCTTTTGAGTATTGGCAGGGTGCAGACACCGACTCTTGCCATAATGGTTATGCGACATGAAGAAATAGAAAATTTCGTGAGTAAGGAATATTACGAAGTAAAAACAAACTACGGCGATTTTGGCGGTATATGGTTTGATGGAGAGTATTCCAACACAAAAATATTTTCTAAAGAAGAAGCTGAAAAAAAGGCAGACAAAGTACGAGGCAAAAAAGGCGTTGTTGAAAAGTGCGAAAAAGAGGAAAAAAGACAGCTGCCGCCACTTTTATATGACCTTACAGAGCTTCAGCGTGAAGCCAACAGAATATACGGCTATTCGGCACAAAAAACACTTACAATAGCCCAAAGCCTTTACGAAAAACGAAAAATGATTACATACCCTCGTACTGACAGCAGGTATTTAAGCGATGACATGATACCTAAAATTAAAAGCACACTTAAAAAGTTGTCACAGGAGAGTATATACGCTCCTTATGCTGAAAAAATATTATCCCTTGGGAAACTGCCTGTTTCAAAAAGAATTATTGATAACTCAAAGGTAAGCGACCACCATGCCATAATACCAACAGACGGCAGAATAAACGTGTCTGCGTTATCTGTTGAGGAGAAAAATATATTTAACATTGTTGCCCTTAGGTTTATGGCTGTTTTTTATCCGCCTTATGTATACGAAAGCACAAGGGTTGTTGTTAAGGCAGAAAATGAAAGATTTTTGTCTAAAGGCACCCATGTTTTGAATTTAGGCTGGACAGTTCTTACTGTTAAGTCTAAAGAAAAGAAAGAAAATACAGATGAAGAGTGCGAAATACCAGATGTTTCTGTTGGTGATATGGTTGACATAATAAAAGCCGATGCAGTTAAAAACAACACAAAACCGCCAAAGCCATACACAGAAGCCACACTTCTTACAGCTATGGAAAACGCAGGAAAATTTGTCGAGGACGAGAACCTTAAAGAGCAGATGAAAGAGTCAGGTCTTGGCACTCCTGCCACAAGAGCTGCTATTATAGAAAGGCTTATAGATGTTGGATATGTGCAAAGAAAAGGCAAAACATTACTGCCTACAGAAAAAGGCATAAGCCTTATAAAAGTTGTACCGCCTGAATTAAAGTCACCTGAAACAACTGGAAAATGGGAAAAAGGTCTTTCTTCAATAGCTAAGGGTAAAATGACAGATGAAAGATTTATGGACAGTATAAGGCGTTTTGTTTGTTATATAATTGATGAGTCGGCAAAAGTAAATTCAGAAATAAAGTTTGAAAAAGAAGAGCCTGCTAAAAAAGGCAGGTCAAAACATTTGGGAAAATGTCCTCTTTGTGGCAAGGGCGATATTTACGAAAATACAAAGGCGTACTATTGTACTGCATGGAAAGATGGCTGCAAGTTTTCAGTTTGGAAAGACTGTCTTGATAGATACGGAAACAATATGGACAAAGCTAAAATGAAAAAGCTTCTTAAAACAGGCTATATTGAAAATGTGGATATGATACTTCCTCAAACAGGCGAAAAAGGCAAAGCAACTTTATTTTTAAACAAAGACAAAAACTACATGGCAGAATTAAAGGATTTTAAAAAAGAAATACAATAAAAACTTAAAAAGCACATGGTTTCAAACCATGTGCTTTTCCAATGCAGATAAATAGATAAACAGTTCCCCAATAAAAAATTTACCCCAATTTATCTGTAAGAATTAATTCAAATTTTAAAAAATAATGTTAAAAAATATACTGTAAAAATAAAAATGTTTTTTAGTTATATTATAAGAGTAAGTATACCACTTATTTTTATTAAAATCAATATTAAAAGTTAAAAATATAATAAAATAAAGGGAATTTTTTTACAATAAACAGTAAAAAAGTTCCCTTTGATAATTCGCTTTAGAAAAAAACAAAATATTTAGAATGAAAAAATATCCGACAAAAAGCATAATTATTTCATTTTTCTTATCATCTTTTCTCTTAATAAATAAAGCTCTTCTGAAAGGTCAACAGGTACTACCTGTGGGTTTGTAAGACGTCTGTGTTCGTCCCAAAGAGTATTTATTTCTTTTGAGGCATATTCCTTTATTTCTTCTGTTGATGGTGAAGAATATACAAGGTTACCGTCTTTAAATATAGGTACAAGCATTTCCTTTGTATAGTATGTGCCTGCTTTAAGAGTCATTCTTTTCCATGTTGCAACATGGTCGAAAAGTGTAAGGTCTTTATTTTCGTCAATTACTTCATGGTCTAAAGTTATAAGGTCAGCTTTTATTTTGTTTGTTGCATTATCGTATATTCTTACAACTTTCTTTATACCAGGGAGAGTAACTTTTTCCGGGTTATTTGAAAGTTTTATTTTAGGTATAAACTTGCCTGTTTCGTCTGTTTCTGCACAAAGTTTATAAACACCGCCAAATGCCGGGCTGTCATCAGATGTAATAAGTTTAGTGCCTACGCCCCAAAGAGTAATTTTTGCTCCCTGAGATTTAAGGCTTGTTATAAGGTATTCGTCAAGGTCGCTGGAAGCACTTATTATAGCATCTTTAAATCCTGCATCATCAAGCATTTTTCTTGCTTTTTTTGAAAGGTATGCAAGGTCACCGCTGTCAAGACGAATGCCATATCCTTTTGGCATAGGGCCTTTTGCCTGCATTTCTTTAAATACTGTAATAGCATCAGGTACGCCCTGTTCAAGAGTGTTATATGTGTCAACAAGAAGTATACACATATTAGGGAATTCCTTTGCATAAGCACGGAATGCATCAAGCTCTGTTGGGAAACTCATAACCCAGCTATGAGCATGAGTACCTTTTACAGGTACATTAAATGTCTGGCCTGTAAGTACGTTACTTGTACCAACACAGCCTGCAATAACTGCTGCTCTTGCTCCCCAAGTACCGGCATCAGGACCTTGTGCACGTCTAAGACCAAATTCCATAACAGGATCGCCTTGAGCTGCCCAGACAACTCTTGAAGCCTTTGTAGCAATAAGGCTCTGGTGGTTTATAATATTAAGAAGTGCTGTTTCCACAAGCTGAGCTTCCATAATATTTGCTTTAAGTCTTAAAAGAGGCTCCATTGGGAATACTATTGAGCCTTCTGGTATGGCATAAATTTCACCAGTGAATTTAAAGCTTTCAAGGTAGCTTAAAAAGTCATCGGCAAATATATTAAGTGATTTAAGGTATTCAATATCTTCTTTTGTAAAGCGAAGATTTTTAATATAGTCTATTGCCTGTTCAAGACCACAGCAAATAGCAAAGCCGTTTCCAGAAGGATTTTTTCTGTAGAAAAGGTCAAACACAACTGTTTTTGATTTTTGAGTTTCGCTATGGAAATAACCCTGCATCATTGTAAGCTCATAGAGGTCTGTAAGCAGAGTGAGGTGACGTGTACACATGTGTATATACTTCCTTTCGGTTAAAAAAATATAATCAGCCTAAAATATAGGCTATGATTATTTATTAATTTATAGTGTTTTATTAAATCAATATTTTACTATACTTTTACCTATTTTTCAAATGTTTATGGAATTTATTTTGTTCTTTTTATAGCAAAAGATACTAAAATGGAATAATTTTTATTTGAAACAAAAAGATTGAAAACTCTTTACAAATGTTAATATGTACTATATAATAGTGGCGTTAAACGCAGTGAAGAGGACAGTAGATTTTTCCGAAAGGCAAAGCGACACAGGGAGGGTGAGAGCCTGTGACAAGTATGGAAAATACCGAATATCACCTCTTAGCGGCAGCACCGAAAAAAGTTTTTTTAAGTAAGTGCTGACGTGGTTTTCACGTTACAGGAAAAGCCAATATTTTTATGATGGCGTTAAGTGGGCAGATTTTTTCTGCCAAATCAGGTGGTACCGCGTATCCTTCGTCCTGTTATGGACGGAGGATTTTTTTATTTTAATTTGCGGATACTGTAAAAAACGCTACGGCTTTTTATAGAATATTTTTGATAACAATTAAACTTTTTAAGGAGGAAGAAAAATGTATAACAAAGTTTCCACAAATCTCGACTTTGTTGAAAGAGAACAAGAAGTTCTTAAGTTCTGGAACGATAATGAGATTTTTAAGAAAAGCAACGAAAACAGAGCTGGATGCCCTAAATACACATGGTATGAAGGCCCTCCAACAGCTAATGGCCGTCCTCATATAGGTCACGTTATAACAAGAAGTATTAAAGACGTTATTTTAAGATACAGAGTAATGAAAGGCTACGATATTATTCGTAAAGCTGGTTGGGATACACACGGGCTTCCTGTTGAGCTTGAAGTAGAAAAAATGCTTGGTCTTGACGGTAAGCAGGAAATCGAAAAATACGGTGTTGAACCTTTCATTCAGAAATGTAAAGAAAGCGTTTGGAAATATGAATCAGAATGGAGAGATATGTCAAACAGAGTTGCTTTCTGGGCAGACATGGACGATCCATATGTAACATATCACAATAACTACATTGAATCAGAGTGGTGGGCACTTAAACAGATTTGGGAAAAAGGCCTTCTTTACAAAGGTCACAAAATCGTTCCTTACTGCCCAAGATGTGGAACAGCTCTTTCAAGCCACGAAGTTGCTCAGGGCTACAAAGATGTTAAAGAGCTTTCAGCAATCGCTAAATTCAAAGTTAGAGGAACAGAAAACGAATATATTCTTGCATGGACAACAACACCTTGGACACTTCCTTCAAACGTTGGTCTTTGTATGAATCCTGATGAAGACTATGTAAAGGTTAAAGTTGACGAAGAATACAATATCCTTGCAGAAGCTCTTGTAAGCACAATATTCAAAGACAAAGAAGTTGAAGTTGTTGAAAGAAAGAAAGGTAAAGAATACACAGAAATGCGTTATGAGCCTCTCTTTGATTTCATTAAAGATGATGACAAGGCATTTAGAGTAGTTGCAGATAGCTACGTAACACTTACAGACGGTACTGGCGTAGTTCATATTGCTCCTGCATTTGGTGAAGACGACGCCCGTGTAGGTCGTCAGTGGGGTCTTCCTTTCCGTCAGTATGTAGACAGCCGTGGTCTTTTCACAGCAGAAGTTACACCTTGGGAAGGTATATTTGTAAAAGACGGTGACAAAAACGTACTTGAATACCTCAAAGAAAAAGGCAGCCTTTTTGCAGCTCTTCCATTTGAACACAGCTACCCATTCTGCTGGAGATGTGATACACCTCTTATCTACTACGCAAGAGATACATGGTTTATCGAAATGACAAAGGTAAGAGACCAGCTTGTAGCTAACAACAGAACAATTAACTGGTATCCAGACAACATCAAAGAAGGTCGTTTCGGTAACTTCCTTGAAAACGTAATTGACTGGGGTCTTTCAAGAGAAAGATACTGGGGTACACCACTTCCTGTTTGGGAATGTGAATGTGGCCATAGACACGTAATTGGCGGTATTGAAGAGCTTAAGAGCATGAGCGATGACTGCCCAGAAGAAATTGAGCTTCACAAGCCATACATCGACAGAGTACACATCAAATGTCCAGTATGTGGTAAGCAGATGACAAGAGTTTCAGAAGTTATTGACTGCTGGTTTGACAGTGGTGCTATGCCATTTGCTCAGTTCCACTATCCATTTGAAAACAAAGAGCTTTTTGAAAGCAGATTCCCAGCTGACTTTATTTCAGAAGCTATTGACCAGACAAGAGGCTGGTTCTACTCACAGCTTGCTATTTCAACACTTCTTTTTGGTGAAAGCGACTTTAAGAACTGTATAGTTATGGGTCACGTTCTTGACAAAAACGGTATTAAGATGAGTAAGCACAAAGGTAACGTTGTAAATCCTTGGGACGTATTCAACAAACAGGGTGTAGACGCTATCAGATGGTACTTCTATGTAAACAGTGCTCCATGGCTTCCATGTCGTTTCGACGATGATGCCGTAAGCGATAATCAGCGTAAATTTATGGGTACACTTTGGAACACATATGCATTCTATGTTCTTTATGCAGAAATTGACCAGTTTGACCCATCAAAATATACACTTGAATATGATAAGCTTGCACCTATGGATAAATGGGTACTTTCAAAACTTAACTCACTTGTTAAGTATGTTGATGAGTGCCTTGACAGCTACAAGATTACAGAGCCAGCAAGAGCTCTTCAGAGTTTCGTTGACGATTTAAGTAACTGGTATGTAAGAAGAAGCCGTGAAAGATTCTGGGGTAAAGGTATGCCACAGGATAAGATTAATGCTTACATGACACTTTACACAGTTCTTGTAACAGTAAGCAAGATTTCAGCTCCTTTCGTACCATATATTGTTGAAAGCATTTATGCAAACCTTGTTAAGAACTTCTATAAAGATGCTCCAGAAAGTATCCACCTTTGCGACTATCCAGAAGTTAAAGAAGAATGGATTGACAAGGAACTTGAAGCAAACATGGACACAGTTCTTCAGGTTGTTGTTAAAGGTCGTGCTGCAAGAAATACAGCAAACATCAAGAACCGTCAGCCAATAGGCAGCATGTATGTAAAAGCTGAAACGGCTGTTGGTGATATGTACCTTGATATTATTGCAGATGAGCTTAATGTTAAGAATGTAGTATTTACAGACGATGTAGATAGCTTTGCAGGATATATCATTAAACCACAGCTTAGAACACTTGGACCAAAATACGGCAAAATTCTTCCAAAAATCAGTGCATACCTTGCTGCTGCTGACGGAAGTGCTATGGTTGCTGAATTCAAGAAAGGTAACACTGTAACGTTTGAAGTTGAAGGCACAGAAGTTACACTTGCAGAAAGCGATGTTCTTGTTGAAACAACAGAAAAAGCAGGCTTTGTAACAGAAGGCGATGCAAGAGTTACAGTTGTTCTTGATACAAACCTTACACCAGAACTTATTGAAGAAGGTTTCGTACGTGAAGTTGTAAGTAAAGTACAGACAATGCGTAAAGAAGCAGGCTTCGAAGTTATGGATAGAATTAAAGTTTATGTAACAGGTAACGACGTTGTTGAAGGCGTTATGGATAGAAACAGCGATACTATTAAAGAGGACGTACTTGCCCTTGAAATAGTAAAAGGTGAAATGGCTGGATATGTAAAAGAATGGAACATAAACGGCGAAAGCGTTAAACTTGGCGTTGAAAAAATGTAATAAAAAATTAAGGGTGTCGAAAATGTTCGACACCCTTTCGTCAAAGGCTCATTTTATTCAAGCCTTTGACGAGCAAACAGAAGTATAAATAGGGAGTTCCTGTGACTTAACAGTCTTGAAACTCATGGTCGGCATTTTGCTAAAGCAAAACGGCTTTGCCTCCCTAGCTCGTCGGGTGCTTAGCTTTTCCTCGGTGGAAATGAATTCCGTCAGCATTTTGCTTACGCAAAACCAGCTTCGCTGTCAGCACTTCTTTGCTGTGCTTTACTGCGGATTCCAGTTGTGGA
>CALWHO010000037.1 GCA_944380405.1 uncultured Lachnospiraceae bacterium | reverse complement strand
TAATAGAACCAATATAGGCCTTTGGAAGTATAATTTCTGCCTTAACAATAGGCTCTTCCATTTTAAGTATCTTAGCAGGGTCAGGCATATTGCTTGGGTTACTTATTTCAAAGTCTGTACCGTCTGTAAGATATACCTTATAAATAACACTTGGTGCTGTTGTTACAAGGTCAAGGTTAAACTCTCTTTCAAGTCTTTCCTGTATAATTTCAAGATGAAGAAGGCCAAGGAAACCACATCTGAAACCAAAACCAAGGGCAACTGATGTTTCAGGCTCGAAGAAAAGTGATGCATCGTTAAGCTGAAGTTTTTCAAGAGCATCTCTAAGGTCACCATATTTTGCACCATCAGCAGGGAAAATACCACAGTATACCATTGGGTTTACTTTCTTATATCCAGGGAAAGGCTCTGCTGTAGGTCTTTCTGCCTCTGTTACTGTATCACCAACTCGTGTATCAGCAACATTTTTAATGCTGGCTGTAAGGTATCCAACATCGCCTGCTCTAAGCTCGTCACATGGTAAAAATCTGCCTGGACCAAAGTATCCAACCTCAACTACGTCAAATTCCTTTTCAGTAGCCATCATTCTTACCTTTGTGCCTTTTTTAATTGTTCCGTCCATAACCCTCATAATAACTATTACGCCTTTATATGGGTCATAAACAGAGTCAAATATAAGAGCCTTTAAAGGTGCATTTTCATCGCCTGTTGGTGCAGGTATGTCAGTTACAACTCTTTCAAGAACTTCTTCTATGTTAATGCCATTTTTTGCTGAAATTCTTGGAGCATCTTCTGCCGGTATTCCTATAATGTCTTCAATTTCCTTAACTGCCATTTCAGGATTAGCACTTGGAAGGTCAATTTTATTAATTACAGGAAGTATCTCAAGGTTATTGTCTATGGCAAGATAAACATTTGCCAAAGTCTGTGCCTCTACGCCCTGTGCAGCATCAACAATAAGTATGGCACCCTCGCATGCTGCAAGGCTTCTTGATACTTCGTAGTTAAAGTCAACATGACCTGGAGAATCTATAAGGTTAAATACATACTCCTCTCCATCAGAAGCTTTATATACAAGACGCACTGCCTGTGCCTTAATTGTAATGCCTCTTTCTCTTTCCAAATCCATATTGTCAAGAACCTGCTCCTGCATTTCTCTTTCAGTAAGCAGACCTGTTTTTTGTATAAGTCTGTCGGCAAGAGTTGATTTGCCGTGGTCTATATGGGCAACAATACAAAAATTACGAATCCTTTTTTGTCTTTCCAAAGACATTTGCCGTACCTCCTCAAAATTTAAACATAGATATTCGTTTAATTTTATCATAAATACGGCTTTTCCACAAATATTTTTTATTACTCAATTCCTGCTGCTTTAGTAATACCTTCCGCTGCATAATAAAGTGAGTTTTCCACTTCTTCAAATGTACTTTTTTCGTTGCCAACTTCAAGCAAAATACTCATAGGTGCATGGTATGTGCTGTATCTATATGGCTTTAGATATATTTCCTTGCAAAGGCTGTCGCTTAAATTTTGGCAGGCAAGCCTGAAATCATATGCAAACTTTAAATTTTTATATAAAAACTCATTTGTATATCCCGACTCCTCTTTTACACCATTATTGTTAATGGCACAAACTCCAACAACAGGCATAAGATATGCACATTTTTTGCCGTCAATAACTGTGTAATTCACATTTTCGCTTTCTGTATATGCATCTCTGTGGATATCTATAAAAATTTCGGCGTTTGGATACTTCTCCATAAGTTTTTCTACACCTTCACCGCTTCTTTCATAGCTGTTTTCCCTGTCCAAAGCACCATTTTCAATATCATACTCACCCATATCGTGAACTACTGTCAGACCATAGTCATTTGCCAGTATCTCTGCCAGTTTTTTTCCTGCATCTGCAACAGTATACTTTACGCCTTCTAACTTTTCTTCGTTATACTCCTCACTAAAGTGAGTTTGAAATATTATTACCTGTGCTTCTTCATTATTAATGTCTGTTTTAAACTCTATGCTCTTTATATTTTCCTCATTAAGTGCATCATCTGCATATGCACCTTCCTCTACTTTAAAATTTGACAGAAAGTCACTTTCTTCTACTGGACTTTCTTTTTCATATGTAGACACAAAATACAAAGCACAAACCAAAAAACATATTATTCCCAGAAAATTAAATATCCTTTTGAAGCTTCCCTTTTCACTTTTTCTGTAATACACTCTCCCTCTTCTTGTACAGCGTTCTTTCTTTATTAAATGCGGTATTTTTATAGTTTTAAAAACAAACACTTTTATCCCTCCGTATAATTTAATAACAATAAATAAATATGATTGTTGTTTTAAAAATATGAAACAAGCTGTATACTATATTTAAAAGGAGGGATTTATATGAATATTGTAGATATAATTATTAAAAAACGTGACAAAAAGGCACTTACAAAAGAAGAAATGGAATACTTTGTTAAATCTGCCGTAAATGGCGAGATTGCCGATTACCAGATTTCGGCTCTCCTTATGGCAATATTTATAAACGGTCTTACAGAAGACGAAACCTCTTTTTTAACAGAAGCCATGGTAAATTCAGGTGATATATGCGACCTTTCATATATAGACGGCATAAAGGTAGACAAACACTCCACAGGCGGTGTTGGTGATACAACAACGCTTATAATAGCACCTATTGTTGCATCTCTTGGAGTGCCTGTTATTAAAATGAGCGGCAGAGGTCTTGGCTTTTCAGGCGGCACAATAGATAAACTTGACTCAATTCCAAACTTTCGCACATCACTCTCTCCTGAAGAAGTTGTATCAGCTGCCAAAAAAACAAACCTTGTTATAACAGGTCAAAACCAAAACCTTGTGCCTGCCGACAAAATATTTTATGCCCTTAGGGACGTAACGGGAACCGTTGACAGTATACCTCTTATAGTAAGCAGCATAATGAGCAAAAAGCTTGCTTCTGGTGCAGATTCAATAGTTCTTGATGTAAAATGCGGCAGCGGTGCTTTTATGAAAGACTACACTTCAGCAAAAGAGCTGGCTATGGGTATGGTTAATATAGGCAATAAAGCAGGCAAAAAAGTTACAGCTGTTATTTCCTCAATGGAGCAGCCTCTTGGGAACTATATAGGCAACAGCCTTGAAGTTATTGAAGCAATAGAGGTTTTAAAAGGCAATACAAAAGGCGACCTTCTGGAAGTATGCCTCACTCTTGGAGGAGCAATGCTTTTAAATGCCCAAAAAGTTTCCACACTGGAAGAAGGAAAAGCCCTTATGCAGGAAACAATAAATAACGGAAAAGGTCTTGAAAAATTCAGAGAATTTATTAAAAACCAAAATGGAAACCCTGAAATAGTTGATGACTACTCCCTTCTTCCTTTAGGAAAAATAGTTAAAGAAATATATTCACCACGAGAGGGATATATATCAAAAATGGATACTGCTCTTATAGGAGAGGCAATGGTTGAAACAGGAGCCGGCAGACACCAAAAGGCAGACCCTGTTGACTATGGTGCAGGAATAATAATGAATGTACGCATAGGCGGCTATATTAAAAAAGGCGATGTTCTGGCAAAAGTATATTCATCAAGTGAAGAAAAGGCCCTTTTGGCAGAAAAACTTCTTTATAACGCATTTACAATTTCAGATACAAAATCACATGCAGGAAAATTAATATTAGACATAATTTAAATAAAAGAGGTGGTAAAAATGAAAAGAGCAATACTTATAGTTCTTGACAGTGTAGGCATAGGCGAGATGCCAGATGCTGCAAAATTTGGTGATGCAGGCAGCAACACACTTGTAAACATAAAAAAAGCCTTCCCAGAAATGACTCTTCCAAATATGTGCTCTCTTGGACTTTCAAAAATAGATGCACCAGATGCCAATATACTTGGCGATTACAGTGAAATAAAGGGCTGCTATGGCAAAATGGCAGAAGCCTCAAATGGCAAAGATACAACAACAGGTCATTGGGAAATAGCCGGTATTATAACAGAAAATCCATTTCCAACATTTACAAAAACAGGTTTTCCTGATGAGGTTATGGAAGAGTTTAAAAAAGAAACTGGTCTTGGATACTTAGGTAATATTGCAGCCTCAGGAACAGAAATAATAAATGTACTTGGTGACGAACATGTAAAAACAGGCTTTCCTATTGTATATACATCAGCAGACAGCGTGTTCCAGATAGCTGCCCATGAAGATGTTATACCTGTTGAAAAGCTTTACGAAATATGCAAAATAGCACGAAAAATACTTACAGGTAAATATGCCGTTGCCCGTGTAATAGCCCGTCCTTTTATAGGCACAAGCAGAAACTACAAAAGAACTTCAAACAGACACGACTTTTCACTTCCACCAACAGAAAAAACTCTTCTTGACATGGTAAAAGAAGCAGGACTTAGTGTTTCTGCCGTTGGCAAAATAAACGACATATTCCTTGGTGCAGGTGTTACAGACTTTGTTCATACATCAGGTAACTTAGACGGCATAGAAAAAACAATAAACTATATTAAAAGAGCCAAAAATGGTCTTATATTCTCAAACCTTGTAGATTTTGATATGCTTTATGGTCATAGAAACGATGTGGAAGGCTATGGAAAAGCGCTTATGGAGTTTGACCAAAAGCTTCCTGAAATAATTTCTGCCATGAAAGATGATGACCTGCTTATAATAACAGCAGACCATGGCTGTGACCCAAGCACACCTTCTACAGACCATTCAAGAGAATATGTTCCTCTTTTGGTATATGGCACAAATGCTAAAAATAATGTTAATTTAGGAACAAGAAAAACATTTGCAGATATTGGAAAAACAATATGCGACTATTTGGAAGTAAAAAAAATACCTTCTGGAACATCATTTCTTAATGATATCACGAAGTAATAAAAGGTGTCTAAATGGCACCTTTTTCTGTTTTTAATTCTAAATAATACTTATTTCTTTATAAAGCACACAAAAGTCCGCCTATTATGTAAACATGTGTTTATTTTAAATAAGAAACATAAAAAACTATATCAATATACCTTTCATAAGAATTTCACCAATAATTCAAAATGTTTTTTTATATCATTTTTGCAATAACATATATATTATTTTTGATTAATTTCATCAATGCTTTGTCATCACTTTAACACCTTTATTGTTAATATTTAATATAAATATGCCATTTCATCATCATTTTATCAACACATGTGTCAAAACCAATATTGACACCACATATTCTTTTTGTTACTATCAACCCATAGCCAGCAAATAATTTGTGTACGAATATTTCGTGTCTATAATTATTTGTACTGATAAAAAACTATTATAATGAGGTGGCATATTATGAAGAAGGTATTTGCGATATTAATGACAGCTATTGTTGCAAGTTCAGTGGCAATTGGTTGCAGTTCACAAAATGGTTCATCATCTGCTTCTGCTTCCAATTCATCATCAGCATCATCATCACAAACAAGTTCTGCTTCATCATCTGGAGAGGTTGCCTATGAATTAACTTCTGGCTCTGCAACACCAGATACTCATCCTTATAATTTAGGTATAGTTAAAATAGGCGAGCTTGTTCAGGAAAAAACTAATGGCGCAGTTAAAATTGACCACTTTGGAAGCTCACAGCTTGGCAGCGAAAGAGACCTTATCGAAGGTCTTCAGTTAGGTTCAGTTCAGATGTGCGTTATATCAACAGCACCTCTTTCAGGCTTTACAGATTCATTCTTAGTATTCGACCTTCCATTTATTTTTGAAACTAGCCAGCAGGCTAGAGCCGTTATGGATAGCGAAGTTGGCACAGAAATACTTTCCTCAGTTGAAGACCAGGGCCTTGTAGGCGTTTGCTGGTTTGAAAATGGCTTCAGAAACGTAACAAATAACCTTCGTCCAATAAACACACCAGAAGACCTTAAAGGCCTTAAGATCAGAACTATGGAAAACCAGATGCACATGGCTGCATTCCAGGTAATGGGTGCTGACCCTACACCTATGGCTATGGGTGAAGTTTTCACAGCTCTTCAGCAGGGTACAATCGACGGTGAAGAAAACCCTATTCCAATTGTTGAATCAAATAAACTTGACGAGGTTCAAAAATACATCTCTATGACAGGTCACCTCTTTAGCCCAGCTCCAGTATTCGTAGGAAAAACATACTATGATGCAATGCCGGCTGAATATCAGGAAGCTCTTATGGCTGCAGGTCTTGAAGCTGTATCATATCAAAGACAACAGATCGACGAACAGGAAGCTGCAGGTCTTGAAATCATGGCTGAAAGATCAGGCATGGAAGCTAACTTCCCAGAAAAACAGGCTTTTAAAGACGCTACAGCATCACTTTATGATACATATATTAAAGATGAAGCTGGTTGCGTAAACCCTGAAATCTACGAAAGAGTTATGGAAGTTGTAAATGCTAACTAATATATAGGTAATTAGTAACTGCTGAAATAAAAATTAAAACAGGGAATTTCTCGGTAAATAAACCATGAAACTCCCTGTTTTTTAATCTATTATTTTTTCCAGTATATAAATTATTACAATTATTCATTACATACTTTTAATGCACTTTATTTCCTTCAATAATATACTGTACATTATACACATATTTTTTATTTATTTTAGTAGTTTGTTATACTTTAAAGCTGCTTTAATACCTATAAACATAAAAAATTTTTATTAGTTTCCTCTTTATATAACTGAATTTAAATCACCACCCAAAAAACACTACAAATAATCACTTTCCACATTGTATAAAATGCCAATTCCATTTTTTTTCAATAAATAAACATCACCAATAATAATTATGCTGATTGTTCTTTTAACATAATATTTTTGTAATTTTTCCGTCAAGTTGTATATATCTTATACTATTTCACATATTCCATTATATTTGTATGACAACTTTTTTATTGACATTATGCCCTTCATTTGTTAATATTACGTTATGAGCTGATCATGAACTTGGGCTTAAATAATAAATATAACCAAATGGGCAGTGGTTCATTATTTTGCCTTAAGTTAGTTTAAATGCTCAGTGGTCATTTTATCAAATTACAAGGGGGAAATAATTTATGAAGAAAAAAGTATTAGCAGTTTTAATGACAGCTGCTCTTGCAGTTTCTGTAGCAGCAGGTTGTAGCTCATCAAGCGACAGCTCAGCAGCTTCTGGTTCAGCAGCAGCTTCTGGTTCAGCTACAGCAGCAGCTGAAGGTGATGTTTATGAAATGATTTCAGGTTCTACAACACCTGATACACATCCTTACAACCTTGGTATGGTTAAACTTGACGAACTCGTTCAGGAAAAAACTGGCGGCGCAGTTAAAGTTGACCACTTCGGTAGCTCACAGCTTGGTTCTGAAAGAGACCTTATCGAAGGCCTTCAGTTAGGTTCAGTTCAGATGTGCGTTATCTCAACAGCACCTCTTTCAGGCTTCACAGATTCATTCTTAGTATTCGACCTTCCATTCATTTTCGAAACAAGTGCACAGGCTAGAGCCGTTATGGATAGCGAAGTTGGTACAGAAATCCTTAACTCAGTTGAAGACCAGGGTCTTGTAGGCGTTTGCTGGTTTGAAAACGGCTTCAGAAACGTTACAAACAACGTAAGACCAATTAACGCTCCTGAAGATCTTAAAGGTCTTAAGATCAGAACAATGGAAAACCAGATGCATATGGAAGCCTTCAGAGTAATGGGTTCTGACCCTACACCTATGGCTATGGGTGAAGTTTTCACAGCTCTTCAGCAGGGTACTGTTGATGGCCAGGAAAACCCTGTTCCAATCATCGAATCAAACAAACTTGACGAAGTTCAGAAATACATCTCTATGACAGGACACCTCTTCAGCCCAGCTCCTGTATTCATCAGCAAGGCTTACTATGATGCAATGCCAGCTGAATATCAGGAAGCTCTTATGGCTGCAGGTCTTGAATCTGTAGAATACCAGAGACAGCAGATCGACGAACAGGAAGCTGCAGGTCTTGAAGTTATGGCTGAAAGATCAGGCATTGAAGCTAACTTCCCAGAAAAACAGGCTTTCAAAGATGCTACAGCATCACTTTATGACACATACATCAAAGATGAAGCTGGTTGCGTAAGCCCTGACATCTATGAAAGAGTTATGGAAGTTGTAAATGCTAACTAATTGTTAAGCTACATACTTTTTATTACTTTTTAAATTTAAAAATTATAATAGGTTTACCTATTATTAAAACTCTCTTTTCGGATCTAACAATCTGAAACATTATAAGAGCCACCTTACCCAGTGGCTCTTATTTTTTTACTTTTTATTCTATCATATTTTTTTGCATTTAAAGACATTTAAAGCTATTTTTATTTTTATAACCATATTTTAATCATTAAATAATTAAAATGTCTTAAAACGCCATTTAAACAAAAATTAAGCTATATATTATTTTTGTTTTTTCGTATACTAATATATATCAATTACACACACAAAAAAAGAGATAGCTACAGCTATCTCTTTTTTTATTTTACATTTATCTTTTATCTTTTACTTTAAGCCTTGTCATAGCTCTTGTCATGGCAAGTCTGCCTCTGTAATACTCTCGCCTGCTTTTTTGCAGTGAAATTCTTTCTTCTGCTCTTCGTTTTGCCTCAAGAGCTCTGTTTTCGTCTATATCTTCAGGTCTTTCAGCACTGTCTACAACTATTACAACTGAGTTTGCAACAATTCTTGAAAAGCCCTGACCCACGGCAACATAGTACCACTTATCATCAGCTTTATAGCGCAGTATACCAATACTTATACCAACAACCATT
>CALWHO010000036.1 GCA_944380405.1 uncultured Lachnospiraceae bacterium | reverse complement strand
ATCTTGTGGGTTATCCATAATGTTGTTAGCAATTTTGAAGTATCCACCTGGGTTAAAACGGCAGCAGATTGTTTTTGGAATACCTGTTGTTTCTTTAAGGAAATCAACATGTGTAATATCGTCAAGGTTAATTATTGCACCAAGTTCATAAGCTTTTTTGTATTCTCTTGCAGGTGTTTCGTTTGAAGAGAACATAATTTCGTGACCCTTAAAGCCGCATCTTTCACTCATCATAAGCTCTGTTTCAGATGAGCAGTCAACACCACAGCCTTCTTCTTTTAATATTTTAAGAATTGTAGGGTTTGGAGTAGCTTTAACTGCGAAATATTCCTTAAAACCTTTATTCCATGAAAAAGCATCATTAAGAGCTCTTGCTGTTTCTCTAATGCCTTTTTCGTTATAAATGTGGAAAGGTGTTGGGCAAGTTTCCACAATTTTATCAAGCTGCTGTTTTGTTAAAAAAGGTACTTTTTTCATTGATTGTTGCTCCTTTACAAAAAATTTATTTTGTTTCAATAAGTTTTCTTGCACTTGCTAACTTAACACAAAGTGTAAGTACATGTGCAGCTTCTTTAAGCTCTTCAACATCAGGATATGTTGGAGCTATTCTTATTGTATTGTCCTTAGGATCCTGTTTTAATGGATGAGTTGAACCTGCTGGAGTAAGCACAAGACCAGCATCCTTACAAAGAGAAACTATTTCTTTTGCTGTGCCGTCAAGTGTTGTAAGGCTTATAAAGTAACCGCCAGCTGGCTTTGTCCATTTAGCAATGCCTTTTCCGCCAAGTTCTTTTTCAAGTGTTTCAAGAACCATTTCAAATTTAGGACGGATAATATCTGCATGCTTTGCCATGTGAGCTTTAACACCATCTAAATCCTTAAAGAATTTAACATGACGAAGCTGATTTATTTTATCATATCCTATTGTCTGAATTGTAAGCTGTTTTTTAACATCTTCAACATTATTTTTTGAAGAAGCAAAAGCTGCTACGCCAGAACCTGGGAATGAAATTTTAGAAGTTGAAGCAAAAATGTAAACCATATCTGGATTACCTGCTTTTTCACATTCATCAAGTATGTTAAGTATTTCGGCACCTTTTTCAGGGTAAAGATGATGAACGCAGTATGCGTTGTCCCAGAAAATTCTAAAGTCCTTAGCAGCAGGTTTTAAAGCTGCCATTCTTTTTACAACTTCATCTGAATATACAATACCGCTTGGGTTTGAGTATTTAGGTACACACCAAATACCCTTTATGCTTTCGTCTTCAGCAACAAGCTTTTCAATCATATCCATATCAGGACCATTTTCGTCCATTTCTATGTTAATCATTTCAAAACCAAAACGTTCTGTAATGGCAAAATGTCTGTCATAACCAGGAACAGGACAGAGCCATTTAACTTTGTCAAGCTTGCACCAAGGAGTTGAACCCATGATACCATGAGTATAAGCTCTTGAAATTGCATCATACATAATTGTAAGGCTGGCATTTCCGTAAACAATAACATTTTCAGGCTTTACATCCATAATGTCAGCCATAAGATTTTTAGCCTCTGCAATACCGTCAAGAATACCGTAGTTTCTTAAATCTGTGCCTTTAGCATCTTTTAATACGTCTTTAGATGTAAGAACATCCATCATGCCCATTGATATATCAAGCTGATCAGCACCTGGCTTACCTCTTGACATGTCAAGAGCCATGCCCTTTTTCTTTACATCTTCATATTCTTTTTCAAAGTTCTGGAGAGCAATCTGAAGCTCTTCTTTGCTCATGTTTACCACGTTAAAAGCCCCTTCCTTTATATTCCCGATTTAACGGTCTTTATTTGTATTTTAATTCATATTTTTACACTTTAAACATAATACCACAAACTATCATTTTTTTACAAGAAAATACTTATATTTTTAAGCAAAAAATATATATATTTTATTTATAGAGGTAAAATATACCTATTTTTTAATACATATTTTTGCCATAAAAAAAGACAGCAAATATTATAAAAATATCTGCCGTCTTTGGCTTTTATCTATTAATAATTAGCTTTCAACTGCAACAACTGTTCTTTCTTCTTTAACTTCTTCTTCGTCTTTAACAGTCTTTGCAAATGTAGCAGCTATAATTGAGCCACAGATCTGATGAACGATTGTTGCAACAGCACAAGGAAGAGCTGTTAATGGGTCTGCAAACTGACCAGCAAGACCTACACCAAGACCTGAGTTCTGGATACCGATTTCAATTGAAAGAGCATGCATTTTCGCTTTGTCCATTTTTAATACCTTACCTTCAAGATAACCAATAGCACAGCCAAGTATGTGCTGAAGGAATACGCATACAGCAACGATAAGAGCACTTGCCTGAAGAAGGTTAGCTGCATTTGTTGATACACAGATAGCAACAACTGTAACGATTGCTATAACTGAGCAGCATACGATATATCTTTTAGCTTTAGCCATAACGTTGTCACCAACAAGTGAGTGAACAATAACACCAAGAACGATAGGAACGATAACAACCTGAACAATGCTTAATGCCATTGTTTTAAAGTCTACAACTACCCACTGACCAGCATATAAATATGTAAGAGCTGGAGTTGCAATAGCTGCAAGAAGTGTTGTACACATTGTAATTGTTACTGAAAGAGGAACATCACCTTTTGCAAGGAATGTAAGAACGTTACTTGCTGTACCACCTGGAACACAGCCTAAAAGAACAAGACCGATAGCAAGAGGTGCATCAAGGTTAAATATTTTAGCAAGTATAAATCCAAGGAAAGGCATTACTGCAAACTGTCCAACAATACCTGCTAAAACATCAACAGGTCTTTGAAGAACAAGTTTAAAGTCATCAACTCTTAAAGTTGTACCCATACCAAACATGATTACCATTAAAAGTGCGTTTGTAATAGAAGTATTTCCAAACTTAATTCCTGCAAAAGGAATAACTACTTCAGGTTTAAAAAGACAAAATGCTGCCACAACTATTGTAAGAAGTGCCATGTTTCCCGCTATTAAATCCACCAATTTGTTAAATGCTTTCATAACTTATCTTCTCCTTAATTTAAAAAACAATTTTTTACAAGATACAAAAAAACAATTTTGATTTTACTTTTTGCCTTATGGCAAAATACAAACTGCAAAAAATTAAGGTTAATCTATGCGGAAAACAAAAACATTTATATGCCGGCGGGAATTGTTTTTTTATTTTTCCGCTAAGGTTTACTGCAATAAAAAAAGTTTTGCCTCTATATCAAGAGACAAAACTTATAAGTTCTGCGGTACCACCCTCGTTGCTGCGTTATTTAGCAGCCCCTTAATCACATCGCCTTTACAGTTCAATGCTAAGCACTGTAACGTGTGCCACTACGTTCACGCTTACTTGCAAAAAAGCTTTCAGCTGACTGTTCTGCGGTGATTTTCATATTTACGCTCTTAACTGCCTTCCACCAAATAAGCAGCTCTCTGTATAAGGCTTTTAAATATTACTCTTCCGCTTCATAACATTTGTCATAATACAACTGTTGAAATGATAATACATCTGATTTTTTCATTTGTCAACAGTTTTTTAAAAAATTTCTATTATTTTACAAAAGAATGCAGATAAGACCGCCTCCGCCTTCATTTACTATCTTCTCAAGAGTTTCTCTAAGCTTCATCTGGGCATCGTCAGGCATTCTGTATAACTTACCCTGTACTGAGTCATTAAGAAGCACCTCTAATGACCTTCCAAATATGTTCATGTCCCAAACCTTCTGCGGGTCATTTTTGTAGTCATTTTTAAGCTTTTCAAGATAATCTTTTGTCTGCTGTTCATCGCCTATTACAGGGCTTACCTCAGCCTCTATGTCAGCTCTAAGCATATGTATTGATTTTCCTTTTGCTTTTATTTTTATGCCGTATCTTGAGCCTTGTTTGTACATCTGTGGCTCTTCAAGTATTATATCGCCTTTATCTGGATAAACAATGCCGTAACCCTTGCTGTCTATGGCGTTAAAAGCCTCTTCAAGAACCTTGTATTTGTTTCTGTTTTCGCTCATGTC
>CALWHO010000035.1 GCA_944380405.1 uncultured Lachnospiraceae bacterium | reverse complement strand
CTTTAACTGTGCCTTTTCTTGCTTCCGGGATTTCTTTGTATTCTACGCAGTTAACTGAGTAATCCCAGTTCTTAACCATCTGATCTTTAACTTCAGCAAAGCCTGTCATAGAAAGTGCCTTTGTAGGACATACCTTAACACAAACGCCACATCCTGTACAGTCCATACCAGAAATAGCAAGGTGATATTTCATGCCTTCAAAGCCTGGGAAGCCCTTAACGTCAAGCATATCATAGCCTTCTGGAGCTGCAGCAACTTCTTTTTCATCAAGAAGCATTGGTCTGATAACTGCATGTGAACATACCATTGAACACTGGTTACACTGAACACACTTTGTCATATCCCAAGTTGGAACGTCGATAGCGATACCTCTCTTTTCCCACTTAGTAAATGCTGGTGGCCAGCTACCGTCTTCATAACCTGTGAAAGCAGATACTGGAAGCTTGTCGCCTTCCTGACGGCCCATCTTGAAGAGTACGTTCTTGAAGTATTCTGGCATGTTAGGATCAAGCTGATGTCCTTCATCTGTAGCATTAGCCCATTCAGCTGGAACGTCGATCTGTTTGAACATTGTAACACCTTTATCGATAGCTGCACAGTTCATATCAACGATATCCTGACCCTTAGCACCGTATGTTTTGTTAACCTGTTCTTTAAGATACTTAACAGCATCTTCAACAGGAAGGATTTTTGAAATTGCAAAGAATGCAGCCTGAACGATCATGTTAACACGTCCGCCAAGACCGATTTCTTTAGCGATGTTAACAGCGTCGATTGTGTAGAACTTAGCTTTCTTTTCAACGATCTTTCTCTTAAGATCAGCTGGAAGGTTAGCATCAAGTTCTTCTGGTGTCCAAATTGTGTTAAGAAGGAAGCTGCCGCCTTCTTTAAGGTCATCAATAAGGGCATATTTGTTTACATAAGCCTGGTTGTGGCAAGCAATGTAGTTAGCAGCTTTGATCTGGTATGAACCTTTGATCTTAGCTGGGCCAAAACGAAGGTGAGAAATTGTTACACCGCCTGATTTCTTTGCGTCATAAGCAAAGTAAGCCTGTGCATTGTAGTCTGTGTGGTCACCGATGATCTTAACAGCCTGTTTGTTAGCACCAACAGTACCGTCTGAACCAAGACCCCAGAACTTACATGAGAAGTTTTCTTCTGGTGTTGAGTCAAATGGTTCTGCATAAGCTGGAAGTGAAAGGTTTGTAACGTCGTCTACGATAGAAACAGTAAAGCCGTTCTTTGGCTGAGCTGTTCTAAGGTTCTGATATACAGCCATAACATCCATAGGTGTGAAGTCTTTTGAACCAAGACCATAACGACCGCCTACGATAAGAGGTTTTCTGTCTGAATCAGCAAATACGTTCTTAACATCAAGGTAAAGAGGCTCGCCAAGTGCGCCTGGTTCTTTAGTTCTGTCAAGAACTGCAATTCTCTTAACTGAAGCAGGGATTTCTGCAAGAAGAGCTTCTGCTACGAAAGGTCTGTAAAGGTGAACTTCAACAAGACCAAGCTTGTCACCTTTTTTGCCGTTCATGTAGTCAATTGTTTCTTTAATAACTTCACATGATGAACCCATAGAGATGATGATGTCTTCAGCATCTGGTGCACCATAGTAGTTGAAGAGTCTGTAATCTGTACCAGCGATATCGTTGATCTTGTTCATGTAATCTAAAACGATGCCTGGAACTCTTTCATAGAATTTGTTTACAGTTTCTCTTACCTGGAAGAAAATATCAGGGTTGTTAGCTGTACCTCTTGATACAGGGTGATCTGGGTTAAGAGCGTTTGATCTGAAAGCCTTAACAGCGTCCATATCTACTAATTCTTTAAGATCATCATAATCAATAAGTTCAATCTTCTGATATTCGTGGCTTGTTCTGAAACCGTCGAAGAAGTTAAGTACTGGAATTCTGCTCTTGATAGCTGAAAGGTGAGCTATACAAGTCATGTGGAAAGCCTGCTGTACTGAGCTTCCTGCAAGAAGAGTGAAACCTGTGTTACGGCAAGTCATAACGTCCTGATGGTCACCGTAGATAGAAAGAGCGTTTGAAGCAAGAGCACGAGCACTTACGTTGAATACGCCTGGAAGGAGTTCACCTGCTATTTTGTACATGTTTGGAAGCATGAGCATAAGGCCCTGGCTTGCTGTGTATGTTGAAGCAAGAGCACCACCCTGAAGAGCACCGTGCATAGCACCAGCAGCGCCACCTTCATGCTGCATTTCTCTAACGTCTACAGTCTGTCCGAAAATATTTTTTCTGCCGTTAGCGCTCCATTCGTCAATCATTTCAGCCATCTGTGATGATGGTGTAATTGGGTAAATGGTAGCAACTTCTGTGAAAGCATAGGAAGCGTGAGCAGCTGCTGTATTGCCGTCCATTGTTGCTTTCTTTAACTGTTTCTTCATTATTTTTCCCCCCTATAGATTTTGGAAATCGTCAGTGCAGTATTATTCATGCAAACTACTGCATCATAATTATTTTATCATACCAATTTAATAAACTCAATACAGTATGTTTATTTCGTTAAATTCACCACAATAACGCAAACAAAATACCCTCTTGTCCGTCAAAAATATTGCTGAAACTGCAAAATGTGCCTATTTTTTTTCCAAAAGACAAAAAAACGTAATTAAATAAACAAAATTTTAACAATTTTCCACCCTCAAAAAAAGCAATATTGCACAAAGACTTTAACAAAGCTTATTTAACATTTCATTAAATATATTGCAAAAGGGCGTTTTTGTATTTTATAAAAAGAAATTTATTTCATTAAAATATTAACTAAAAAATGACTGGCTTTTTTCAGTTTGTTTTTAAATGTATTGTCTTAAATATCTTCTTAAAAGTTCTTCCCACTCCTGAGGAGAAGAAATATTTTTTATAACTTCTCTTATTTGAGTCATATCTTCAGAAGGCATATAGTTCATCATATTATAATCCACGTTATAGCAAAGTCGCCTTGCAAGCTGAAACTCCATTTGTTTATTTTTTGGCAAATTCAAAAACTCTTTTGCATACCTTAACATATCTTCTTTATCCTTATTAATGTATCCTTCAAATCTTGGAAGAAGATTAATAATGTGGTCGCTTATAAGATAGCTCTTTATGCCCTTTAAGTTTTCAGTCATAAGAACAAGCTCCTGAAGCTTTTCTATGTCTGTAAGCTCCTGAAAATCATTTCCTTTGGCTATTTCCCACATAGGAGTCTGAGGCTTTACAACAAACGTTCTTATTCTTATATACTCAGGGTCTATCTGGTTAATTACATCGGCTGTTTCAATGGCGTTTCTTTCACTTAATGCCTTGCCGCCACTTCCTGGCATGTAAAATACATTAAAGTCAATTCCTGCTGCCTTTATTTTCTGCCCTGCTTCTATTTGCTGCTCCCTTGTTGTGCCTTTATTAAGAAGCTTTAAAACATCGTTGCAGCCGCTTTCGTAGCCTGAATGAATCATTGTAAGCCCTGCCTCTTTAAGTGCCTTAAAGCCGTCAACATCAAGACGAGTAAGTGTGTCTGCTCTTCCGTAGCTTGAAACCACTTCAAGAGAAGGCAGTATTTTTCTTAAATGCCTAAGAATGTCCGTAATAACATCAAGTCTTATTGAAGTTGTATTGGCGTCCTGAAGGAAAACTGTTTTCATGTTGTCAGAACGTATCCAGTTGAAAACCATAGCGTAACAATTTTTCTCTTCTACACTTAAAGAAGAGTATTCCCTCATTATTTTGTCCATGTCAAAATCTTTGCCGTCATACTTTTCAAATATTTTATCTCTGTAATAAGCAACTGTATCTATGTCTTTTTTTACATCTTCGGCACTTCTCATTTTAAACTGTCCGCCTCTGTAAAGTGTGCAGAAATTACATCTGTTCCATGTGCAGTTTTCAGTTACCTGTAAAAGTAAACTGTTGGCATGAAAAGGCGGTCTTATATTTCCAATGGCAAATGTTCTTTTTTCCATACATATCTCCTTTCAAAAAAAGCATACAAACCACTTTTTTTAAGTTTGTATGCTCATTTTTCAAATTACTGTTTACTCTGTTTAAGGCTGTCCATCATAGCATTAATTTCGTCTATGTCTGAAATTATGTTTCTCTGTCTTTCCTTAAAAAGAAGATTCTTGTTGTGTTGATAGAACTTAACACAGCCATTTTCGTCTATAAACTTAATGCTGTAATATCCACTGTTAAGCTCTGTTACAAACACAACCATTTCCTGACTTTCACCAAATACGTATTCAAGGAATGAAAATGCATTATCAAGTTTATAACCTGTGTCGTCCATAAATGTGCTTCTGTTTTCCACATCAGAAGCAAAAAGTTCTTTTAAATATTCAAAAGCATCGCTGCATTTTGATATGCCATTTCCTTTAAGGGCAATAAGCATTTCTTCAAGTCTTTCCTGAATTTTAAGCTCAAATCTTTCTTCGTCCCTCTTCATAAGACCTGTTTTCTTTTTCTTTTCAAAGGCATTTTTACGCATTTCAATTATAGGCATAATCATGTCCTCTGGACGTTTATCTTCTGCAAACTTGCTTAAAAGAGATGCTTTCATATCTTTAAGAACAGTGTGAAGCTCTGTTACAAACATATCCAAAAAGTCTGCTTTTTTGAAATCGTCGTTTAAAGCACTTAATATAAGGCTTATTACGCTAAGCTTTTCGTCAAATGAAGCAAGACGAAGTCTGTCAACATATGCGTCCTCAATTTCCCCTGCAAGTATGCCTGTAATTGAGTAGTCCTTTTTGTATTTGTTGTAAAGCTCAAAATATCCGGCAAAATCCTTTGCTGTTTTCTTATTTTGAAGATACTGATAAATAACATCAAATGTAACTGGCTTTTTAAGCTTTTCGTATACAGTCATTATTCTGGAAAGGTCTTCCCAGCCTCTGGCTGTTGTAAACATTTTACCCTCTGCTGTGTTTCTTACTGTATAGAAATTTTCTTTTCGTACATCAAGGTATGAAATAATGGCACTATGGACATTCTGTTTTACAGCATACTCTTTCCATACATCATAATCTTCTTCAACATCTATTTTCTTAACACGGTCAAGGGTAACAATGTCAAATTCTCGTACAGATTTGTTGTATTCAGGTGGGTTACCTGCTGAAACTATTATCCAGCCATCAGGCACTTTGTGACTGCCAAATGTCTTGTACTGTAAAAACTGAAGCATTGCAGGTGCTAAAGTTTCGCTGGCACAGTTTATTTCGTCAATAAAAAGTATGCCCTCTTTAAGACCTGTTTCTTCCATTTGATTGTATACAGAAGCTACAATTTCGCTCATTGTATACTCAGTTACGGCATATTCTTTGCCGCCAAATTCTTTCTGTGAAATATATGGAAGACCTATGGCACTTTGTCTTGTGTGGTGTGTAATTGTGTATGATACAAGACCTATATTGCACTCAGAAGCCACCTGCTTCATAATGGCAGTTTTACCAATACCAGGAGCACCTATAAGTAAAAGTGGTCTTTGGCTTTCAATAGGTATAATATATTCGCCGTATTCGTCCTTAGCTAAATATGCCTCAACAGCGTCTTTAATTTCGTTTTTTGCCTGCTTTATATTCAAAACACATTCTCCTTACTGTAATTTTTTTGCTGCTTTATAAAATTCCTCACTATCAACAACTATTTCAACAGCCCAAGGCGGAACACCGCTGTCGTCGTAGTTTTCACTTAAAAATACAAATGCCGTTTCATACTTAGGCATTTTCTTTGGATATGTTCCATAGCCGTCTGTAAAATATATAAGCCCTTTAAGCTCTGCTATTTTTTTATCTTCGCAAAGTTCGTTTACATAATCAAATGCAGGTACAAAGTCGGTGCCGCCACCGCCTTTTACCTCAAAATTATCCATGTACTTTTCAAACTCTTCTTTGCATGTAATAATTGTGTCTTCCTGCACTTTTGAGTCGCACTGTATAAGATGAAGATTTATTTTTCTAAAGAAGCTTTCGTTTTCACTAAGTATGCTGTATGTTTCTGCCAAAAAGCCCTTCACTAAATCGCCACTACAGCTGGCAGAGGTATCAATAACAATTACAAAGTCCTCTATTTTTTTAGAGTCCTTATACTCAAGAGCCTCTATTAAAGGCATGTTTCCGTATACCTTTAAACCGTAAGTGTAGTATATATAATCATAGCTATCTAAATCCAGCTTTGTTACTTCCCTGTTTACTGAAAAACGTCTTAAAAACTCCTTATAATCATATCTTTTCCTGTTTTCAACACGGACATATTCCATAAGTGCCCCTGCTTCTTCTGCCTGGTCTTTTGAAAATGTCTCCATGTCTGTCTGAGTTTTTTCGCTTATGTCTTTCCATTTGTCATTAAAATCGTCTTTATTTAATTTCTTAGGCTTTTCGTTTGATTTTTCTGTATGACCGAAAGCTACGTTTCCGTTGCCATCGCCGTCTTTTTCGTCACCGTCGTTTTCGCCGTTACCGTCACCGTCAGGGCCATTGTCGCCCTCTTGGCTTTCATTATTGTCATCATAAGCACGCCAGAAACTATGGTCATCTCTTAAAAATTCCATTTCAAGAGAGTGTATTTTTTCTCTGTCGGTATATTCATTTTCCAAAAAACGATATATGCCTTCTGCTGTTAATACCTTTACGTTTTTTTCAAGAAGAGAATATGTTTCACGTCTTAAACCGCTCATGTTTTCTCTTAAATATCTGTTGTTAAGGCTATCAATAACGTATTCAGCAGCTATATCGCAGCTTAAATTCCAAAGCCTTTCTTCTCTCTCATCTCTGTTAACAACATGGCGGAATATACAGTGCATTACAATATGGACATAAGCTCTTGCCAGCCATTTATCGTTTTCTTTAAATGTTGTCATCAAAAACGCAGGTGAGTAATGTATATAATACCCGTCAGTTCCAAGCCTTGGAGTATCACCGTTTAAGGCATACTTAAGTCCGTCAAAAGCCATTGCCAAAAACCTGAGAGACATATACACTCTGCTTTTTGTTGTTTCCAAAATATTGTCGCCAACTTCCGTCAGCTTATATATAATGTCGTATTCGTTCATATAATCACCAGACTAAATTAAAGGTCAAATGTTTTCTTTTTTCTGCCAAAGCGTGAAAGCTTAATATCCATTATATAAGCGCTTATTTCGCTGTTGGTGCTTTTTGCTGCTTCCTCTATGGCTTCGGAAATATTTTCATTATTAAAGCAGCCGTTTTCGTCTATTTTTTCTATAATTAATATATCGTCTTTTTCACAGGCATAAGAAACTACGTCTGCTATATTTTCTTTTATAAAATTTATATAGCTTTCTTTGTATTTTTCATCAAGCCTGTAAGGATACATTATTCTGCAAAGTGCCATTTTAACAGAAGTTATTTTTTTCTCAGACAAAACTGCCCTTTTAAAATTCTCATCATAAAACTTATAATCAAAGCCCTTTGACTCTATGGCTCTTCTGAAAAACTCACCTGAACCATGAGTAAGTGTAACAAATATTTTTGCAGGAGCATTTGCCACATATTCGTAATCATACTCAGGAAGTAAAAATTTCATGTTTTGCTTTACAAATGTAACTTCTATTTCATTTGTAATGTTAATCAAAAAACCTGCAATGGCACTTCCAAGTCTGCCATCTGTTATAACATAAACTTCTTTTAAAACTTCGCAGTTTTTAATAAAGCCGTCTGCTATAAACTCAATTGTTGTTGGAATTTCCATTTTTTCAAGATTTCGGCAGTTATAAAAAGCGTGACCGCCTGCTTCCAAAAGCCCTTCTGGAAGAGACACCTCTTTAAGACCTCTGCATTCACAGAAAGCATAGTTTCCTATTATTTTAAGACCCTTAGGCAGTATTAAATCTGTTATGCATCTTTTGTTCCTAAATGCACCATCACCTATTTCTGTAACTATTTTGCCATCTATGCTTTCAGGCACAGACACAAATGAATTTTCGCCTAAGTATTTATATATTATAATTTCGTTATTTTCATTTACGGAATACTCAAAATCTCCAAATATCATGCTTTCCACCTAATTCATATCAAAATTACTGCAAATTATATCACAAAAAACCCGCCATGTGTATAGCTTTAAAGCTATGGAAATAATTTTATTATATACCAATTTGAAATTATCTGATAAAATAAAAGCCAATACAAAGGAGGAATATAATTTGTATAAAGGAGTATTATTTTTCGACTACGATGGAACACTTGTAGACAAAAACGAAAAAATATTTTTCCCTACGGAAAAAACAATATCATCATTAAAAAATTTGCAAAATAACGGCTATGCCCTTTGCCTTGCCACAGGCAGAAGCCTTTCATATGTACCTGAATGTGGAATTGATTTTGACTGCATGATTACAAATAACGGAGGATATACATTTTATAAAAATGAAGTCCTCTGCAAAAAGCCTTTTGATAAATCCATAGTAAATGAAATGTTTGATTATTGCAGTCATAACGATATTATAGCTGTTGGAGAAAACGAAAACAGTTGCTATTGCAACAATATTAAAAGCCCTATGTTTCTTGAAAAAATACATATGTTTAATTTAACAGAGGATTTATTTAAGCAGTATAATGGCGAAGAGGAAGATATATATAAATTTTTCATTATATATCCTGACCACAGCTATTTTAAAAAATTTGAGGAAAAATTTTCATCAAGAACAAAAATAACACTTCCTCATTTGGGTCTTACAAGCTGTGATATTAACCCTATTGGTGTTTCAAAACAATACGGCGTAGACGCTATACTTAAAAGATTTTCACTTACAAAAGAAAATGCTTATGCCTTTGGTGATGGTGGAAATGATATTGATATGCTTTTGGCAGTTAAAAACTCTGTTGTAATGGGTCATCACTCACCTCTTCTTGATGGAAAAGGCGATTTTGTTACAGACACAGTTAAAAACGAAGGTATATATAAAGCACTTTTACACTACCAATTATTGGAGGAATAAAAATATGAAAGAAATCTATTTTGCAGGAGGCTGTTTTTGGGGCGTTGAAAAATACATGTCACTTATAAAAGGCGTTGCCGAAACAGAAGTTGGATATGCCAATGGCAAAACTCAAAACCCAACATACGAAGATGTATGTTACAGAGATACTGACCATGCAGAAACAGTTAAAGTAACATACGATGAAAACACATTACCTCTTTCAACACTTATAAATCTCTATTTTGACGTAATAGACCCAACTCTTGTAGACCAGCAGGGTCCAGATGTAGGACGTCAGTACAGAACAGGCATATACTGCACAGAGGAAGAAAGCCTTAAAACAGCCAAAGAAGAACTTGATAAGCTTAAAAAAAGATACAGAGGTGAAATAGTTGTTGTAGAATGTAAAATACTTGAAAACTATTACAAAGCCGAAGACGCTCATCAAAAATTTCTCACTAAAAACCCAACTGGCTATTGCCATATAGGCAAAAGTGCCTTCAAAAATATAGAAGAATTTAATTCAAATTTATAAAACAATAAAATGTCTGCAAAAACATAAATAAGCAGGCATTTTTTTATTTCATTCTTTAATAAAATTTTGTTCATTTAAATTCTTTTTATTTTACAGTTTGCCACTTAAAAACATATGTTTTTAACTCAAAATACTCTCGTGAAATTTTTACCATACTTTTTCATGCACATATCAGCAGAATTTATTATATATATTTACACTAAATTTTATATATATCAAAGCATTTTTTGTATATATTTTGCAATAGTTTTTCTATGAAACACATTTGTCCTTTTATATAAAGTCAATAAACTTGTTGAAATTTATATTTTATGCTTTTTTTAGGCAATATTACATGATATAATTAGTTCAGTTTTTGGTAATGCATTGGAGGGTAAAAGCAAATGGAAAATTACTTATCAGATAGAGTTAAAAATTTAAAAAGTGAATCAGCATTTGAAGTACTTAATCAGGCACAGAGACTTGAAGCACAGGGTATGGATATTATCCACCTTGAAATCGGTCAGCCTGACTTTGAAACTCCAGAGCATATATCCCAAAGTGCTTGTGACGCTATTAAATCAGGCATAACTCAGTACTCACCATCACAGGGAGAGCTTCAGTTAAGACAGGAAATAGCAAACCACGTTAAAAAATATAAAAATGTAGATACAAACCCAGAAGAAATAGTTGTTGTTCCTGGCGGAAAACCTGTTATGTTTTATGCAATGCTTGCCCTTATTAATCCAGGGGACGAAGTACTTTATCCAAACCCAGGCTTTCCTATTTACGAATCTCTTATAAACTTTACAGGCGGTAAAGCAGTTCCTGTGCCTGTTCTTCAGGAAAACAAATTTAAATATAAAGCAGAACAGATAGAAAGCCTTATTACAGATAAAACAAAACTTCTTATTATAAACTCACCTGGTAACCCAACAGGCGGTGTTATGGAAGAAGAAGACATAAGAGCAATAGCAGAAGTTCTTAAAAGACACCCAAATGTGTTTGTATTAAGTGATGAAATATACGATAGACTCTGCCACGGTACAGCAAAGCCTTTCTCAATAGCTTCAGTACCAGAAATGAAAGACAGAACTATTGTACTTGACGGTTTTTCAAAACCATACTCAATGACAGGCTGGAGAATTGGCTACGGTATAATGAATAAAGAAATAGCAAAGGCTATGACAGTTCTTATGGTAAACTCAAACTCATGTGTAGCAGCATTTACACAGCAGGCAGCTTTAGAAGCTTTAAGAGGCCCACAGGACATAGTTAATACTATGAATATGGCATATAAAGAAAGACTTGAATATGTTGTATCTGAGCTTAACAAAATAGACGGCATTACATGCCTTATGCCACAAGGCTCATTTTATGCTTTCCCAAGTGTAAAAGCTCTTTGTGAAGATGATAAAGTATTCCAGAAAAGACTTCTTGAAGAAGGCGGTGTTGCTGTTCTTCCAGGCAGCAGTTTCGGTATTTACGGCAAAGGCCATGTACGTATTTCTGCCGCAACAAGTATGGAAGTTTTAAAAGAAGCAGTAAAAAGAATTTCAAGTTTTGCCCAAAAACTTAATGAAGAAAATATAGAAAATGAGTATTCCCCTTTAATTAAAGAAGCAATGTAAAAAAAATGCTGATAAATAAGGCTAAAACCTTTTTTATCAGCATTTTGATTTTTTAAATTATTTCAAAACAATCGTCGTCCATTTCATAGCTTGTTTCTTTGTTTTTAGAAATTACATCTTTATAAAATCTGGATATAAGAGGTATTGAAAATGCTATCATGGCAAATGACGCTGCAGCACCTGCAACCTTTTTGCTCTTTGGCGGCATATTAATACCTAAAAGAATACCAAATGACACAGCCGCAATTTTAATAAATGCTATTTCTGTAATATCAAGTGTGTAAATAAAAAACTTAACTTTCTCAATAAATTTATCCATAATTACAAACCTCCTTTTGACATAAGTATACCACCTATAAAGTCAAAAATAAACAATTGTTTATTTCATAATAGAAAAAATTAACTCTTTTGCCTTTTCTTTGTATTCATCTTCCACATCCTCAAATATCTGATACCTGAAAACAGGCTTGCTTAATAAAAGAGGCGCTTCTTCTTTTATATCTTCATCCATGTAATGCCTGAACTCATAAAAAAGTATTGTGTCATCTATCTCCTTTACAAGCTGCTCCTCTTCTTCCGTAATATGGCTTCCAAGGAATTTTGTATATATTAAATTTAAAAACTTGTTTTCTATTTCTTCATAAAGGGGTATAAGGCTTTTTACAGAACGTGTTACATCATTTAAATAGCTTTCAGCTCCATCATGGAGAAGACACGCTAATATAACCCTTTTGCTGTAACCTCTTGCCTCTGCCTCTTTAGCACAGTTAAGACAGTGCTGTGCCACAGAGTAAAACTGCGGAAAATGTCCAGTTGCCCTTGTTAAAAGAGAAAGAGAATGTGCTATGTCGTAAAGACAAATATCGTCTATACTTGGATTAAGAGGGTCAATATGTAATTTTGTGAATGTTGTTATGTGTCCCATTAAAAGACCTCCCTTCTGTAATTTAAATAAATTTTACCACAAAAAAATACAAAAAAGAACCTCTCGAAAAAATTCAAGAGGCTCAAATTTTTTAAATAAATATTCTTACAGTAGCGTCTAACGCACTTTGGCGTATACCATAATCTTTGTATACTGTAACAGAATATTCTTTGCCATTATATTTAATTATAAGAGTTTTGCTGCCATTTTCAGCTACCTTAACATCATACTCGGCATTTTCCAAAAATCCATCAATTTTACTATCCAAATATCTTAATGCATAGCTGTAATCATCATTATTAAAATCACAGGCAATAAATGCCCTTCTGTATAATTCTTCTTCTGAATAATCAGTATGTACCCATTTGTCATAATTAATTTTATTTAGATCTGTATATTTTCTTATAAGCCTTTCAGCTTCAATATATGATTTAAAAGGCATTATATAATTTCCTGAGCATTTTCCATCTATATAAATCTTACAAAATCCTTCTGTAACTATATTTAAAACTGTTCCATTATTAAAATCTATAATGTATGTCCCGTCACTTCCGCCATAGCTTGCACTTGACTGAAAAAACGGTTCTTCGTTTAATACTGCCGTAAATTTTTCTATATCTTCTTTATTTGTAATTGTAATTATTTCAGGCGTATTTCTGTAATGGTATATATTTTTGTCTGTAACTGTAATTTTATCAGTATCAAAAACAGGATTTTTATTTATAAATACAGTTTTTAAGGCTAAATTATATATTATTTCTTCATCTCTATAACCTATTGAATTAAAAAATCCTCTTAAAGGCACATATGTCTTTCCGTCTTTTTTAATAACATCCAAATCATTATTTGTATCCTGCTTAGAAATGCTTTTTACTGCCTCCAAACTTATGTATATACTTCCATTTTCAGCAGTAAATAAATCATTACTTTCAAGGTATGCATCACTTATTTTTCCATCATCACTTATAAATTTAAGTACCGGAACATCAGTTGAAATTATAATCTGCTCTTTATTAAGTGTTTCAGCTTGAGCACTTACTCCAAATAAAAAGCTTGAAACTATCAATGCAAAAAACAATCTACATTTTTTCATATATGCCACCCCTTTTATCCACAATTTATATATAAATGGTAACATATTGCTTTTTAATGAACAATAAAATACCCTCTTTTGTTACACAAACTTAAAAAAGGAGCGGTTTTTATACCGCTCCAAATATATATTCTCTCTTTGCTTATAAATAAAAAATTACTGTTTTGATTCAAGAACTGCACCTTTGTTTCCTGATGTAACAAGAGAAGCATATCTTGCAAGGTATCCTGAAGTAATAGCTGGTTTTCTTGGTTTCCAGTTAGCTCTTCTTCTTTCAAGTTCTTCGTCTGATACAAGCATATCAAGAGTGTTATTTATAATGTCAATCTTGATAATATCGCCTTCTTCAACAAGGGCAATGTTTCCGCCTACTGCTGCTTCTGGAGATACGTGGCCAATTGAAGCACCACGGCTGGCACCACTGAAACGTCCGTCTGTAATAAGTGCAACTGTGCTGCCAAGACCTCTGCCTGCAATAGCAGATGTAGGAGAAAGCATTTCTCTCATACCAGGACCACCTTTAGGGCCTTCATATCTGATCACAACAACATCACCAGGGTTAATTTTGCCGCCGTTAATAGCTGCAACTGCATCTTCTTCGCAGTCAAATACCCTTGCTGGGCCTTCGTGCTGGAGCATTTCAGGCACAACTGCAGAACGTTTTACAACACCTGTGTCTGGTGCAAGGTTTCCTCTTAAAACTGCAATACCGCCTGTCTGGCTGTATGGATTTTCAACTGGACGAATGATTTCAGGATTAAGGTTTTTGCATCCTTCAATATTTTCGCCAACTGTTTTGCCTGTACATGTAATGCAGCTTGTGTCAAGAAGTCCAAGCTTATTAATTTCATTCATAACGGCATAAATACCGCCAGCTTCGTTAAGTTCTTCTATGTACGCATGACCTGCTGGTGCAAGATGGCAAAGGTTAGGTGTTTTGCTGCTTATTTCGTTTGCAATATCAGGGTTAATTTCAATACCGCATTCATGAGCAATAGCTGGAAGGTGAAGCATACTGTTTGTGCTGCAGCCAAGAGCCATATCCATTGTAAGGGCATTTCTGAAAGCTGCTTCTGTCATAATATCTCTTGGACGGATATTGTTTCTTAAAAGCTCCATAACCTGCATACCTGCTTTTTTAGCAAGCTTAATTCTGTCTGAATATACAGCAGGAATTGTACCGTTGCCTTTAAGACCCATACCAAGAACTTCTGTAAGACAGTTCATACTGTTTGCTGTGTACATACCTGAACATGAACCACAAGTTGGGCAAGTTTTGTTTTCGTATTCAAGAAGTTTAGCTTCGTCAATAAGACCGCCATGGTAAGCACCAACAGCTTCAAACATGCTTGAAAGACTTGTTTTTTCTCCGTCAATACGACCAGCAAGCATAGGGCCGCCACTTACAAATATTGTTGGCACATTAACTCTTGCTGCTGCCATAAGAAGACCAGGTACGTTTTTGTCACAGTTAGGAACCATAACAAGGGCATCAAAAGCATGAGCAATAGCCATAGCTTCTGTTGAGTCTGCAATAAGATCTCTTGTAACAAGAGAATATTTCATACCTACATGACCCATTGCAATACCGTCACAAACAGCAATAGCAGGGAATACAACAGGTACGCCACCAGCCATGGCAACGCCTAATTTTACAGCCTCTACTATTTTATCAAGGTTCATGTGACCTGGTACAATTTCGTTATATGAGCTGACAATACCTACAAGAGGTTTTTTCATTTCTTCCTGTGTAAAGCCAAGAGCGTTAAACAATGAACGCTGTGGTGCTGCATCTAAGCCTTTTTTTACTGAATCACTAATCATTTAAAAACTCTCCTTTCGTAACATAAAATACATTAAAAATATATTAAAACAATATTATCACATCATACAACTAATTGCAATCATCATACAACGCATTTTAAAAATTATTTTCTCATGGAATTTATGGCATGCATAATATGAAGCTTCATGGCTGTTTTAGCCCCTTCTGCATCTCTGTTTTCCATAAAACTCATTATTGTTCTGTGGTCATAAAGTGTATTTGTTGTAATCTCTTCTATTTCCTTTGAAATTTTAACGCCTGTATCTATGGCATTAAATATAATAGGCAAAAGCTCGCTCATAAATTGGTTGTGTGCAGCATCAGCAATGCTTTTATGGAACATATACTCTTCTTTAGTTCTGTCCTGATTTTTGATGAGCTTCTTTTCAACAGCCATGCCTTTTTTAAGTATATCCTTAAGCTCCTCATCAGTTGCTCTTTTAGCTGCCAGAAAAGCCGCCTCTGGCTCAATAATAAGCCTTAATTCAAATATGTCCATAGCACTTATTTTAAAAGCATCTATGGAATCAAGGTTTGTTTTGTCAACATTTTCTGCGTTTTCACTTACAAATGTACCTTTGCCTCTTTTAATTTCCAAAATACCTGCCGTAACAAGTATTTTAACAGCCTCTCTAAGTGTCGTTCTGCTTACGCCAAGTATTTTTGAAAGCTCTATTTCGTTAGGGAGCTTGTCTCCAGGAGAAAAAGTGCCTTTTTCCTTAATCATATCGTATATTCTGTCGGCTGTTTTGTCCGACAGCATTTTTTCTTTTCTCATATTATCACTCCTTGTAAATGCTCTTAAGAAGTGCAATTTCTCTTTTGTACCCTTCTATATCATTAGGTGTTTCAAGATAAAAAGGTATGCCCTTAAGTCTTGGGTTATTAATAATTTTTTCTATTGCTTCAAGACCTATTTCGCCTTCGCCGATTTTCTGATGTCTGTCCTTATGGCTTCCGCATACATTCATGCTGTCGTTAAGATGAATGGCACAAAGTCTTTCAAGACCTATTATTTTGTCAAACTCATCAAGTACACCGTCAATATCATTTACAATGTCATACCCTCCGTCATGTACGTGGCAAGTATCAAGGCATACACCAAGTTTTTCATTTAAATTAACGCTGTCTATAATGCTGCATATTTCATTAAAATTTCTGCCCACTTCTGTGCCTTTGCCTGCCATTGTTTCAAGAAGCACAGTTGTATGTATGTCTTCTGTAAGTATTGAGTTAAGAGCAAAAGCTATCTGCTTTATGCCTTCTTCACTGCCCTGTCCTGTATGGCTTCCTGGGTGGAAGTTATACATATTTCCGGGGATATACTCCATTCTTTTTAAATCGTCTGCCATTGTTTCAAGGGCAAACTCTCTTGTTTTTTCGTCTTTTGAGCATGGGTTTAATGTATAAGGTGCATGAGCCAGCACTTTAACAAAATTATGCTCCTTTGCAAATTCCAAAAATTTATTTATATCACTTTCGTCAATGTCCTTTGCCTTGCTTCCTCTTGGGTTTCTTGTAAAAAACTGAAATGTATTGGCATCTATTGAAACTGCCTCTTTAGCCATAGCCAAAAAGCCCTTTGAAACTGACAAATGACAACCTATATTAAGCATACAGACCTCCAAAAATTAAACTTTATAAACCTATTATAAAATATGCTCTATATATAAACAATAAAAATATAATAAGGCTTAAATTTGTTTAAATTTTGGAGGTTTAAATATTATGGTATGTACTGCTGAGTTATGTTTGTAATTTTTCCTGCCTTAACTGTTATCCAAAAATAATTACTTTCCCATGGAAAACCATTTTTGCAGTAATTTTCAAAATCCTGCCAGTTATTATATTCTATACTTACAATATTCCCATACTGGTCTTCTCCCAATATAGAATATACGGCATTTTCATCAACTGCAAAAAACGTACCCCATTTATCCCAATCATCAATATAGTATCCATTTGGCAGATAATCTGGGTCTATTCCCATATTTTTAAGCTCTTCTTTATTTTCTTCTGCTGAGTAATAGCTTGATTTATTAAAATATATTCTTAAAACATTATTTTCATTTTTCTCTGCTTTTGTTATTCTGCCAAAAAACAGACTTTCCGGCATGTTTTGAAAATCCTCAAATGAAGCGTTTTCAATAAACTCAACATTTTTTATTTCCTGACCCAAATCAGTAATAAATGTATAGGCAACATCTTTGTAATCCAAAAGTCCAACCCTATGACCTTCATCACACTGTTTTTGAATTTCAGTATAGTATTCATTTATTGTCATGTTCTCGTCTGGTGCTTCGTAATATATGTTGCCATTTCCGTCTGCCCATCTTTCCACACACCATATGCCGCTATCACCTTTAACTATTGGCTGTGAAATAAGCATCTGGCATGTTTCGCCTGTTGAAATTTCAAACTTTGCCAAAACATGTTCTCCGTCAAATGTAGGCCCTGATATATAGCCCATTTCTTCAAGGGCTTTTCTGGCATTAATTTCAAGGTTTGAAATACTGCCTGTTAAATCCACAGCCCATATTTCGCACAACAGCTCATTTTTGCTGCTGTCAAACAATAGATATTTATCTTCACCATATATAATATCTCCCTGCTGATACCAACTATCAGTTGACGGAAGTTCTTCTGATGTATCTGCTCTAAAATTGTATTTAATCTCCCATACCTCTACACCGTTATATAAATTTTCAAAATCTGCTTTTTTATTGGCTTCTCCGTTATATTCCAAAACCTCAGTATCGACTGTATCCGCATAGCTTTTACAAATATCACTACCGTATAACACCGCTTGCTCCTCAATAGATTTCTTTTCAGGTGCTGAAGAAATTATTGCACATCCTCCACAAATAGCCAATATAACAGAAACAGCGATTATTATAGCAGCTGGTTTTTTATAGCTTAGTATATTTTTAATACGTACTTTAACAGCCTTTTCTCCAAAAGACGGATTTATTGAAAAACTACTTTCTTTTTCACATAAACGCAGTATGGACATTGAATAATCCTTTTTAATATCCTTTCCAAGTTTTTCAATAACAGCCTCATCACAAGAGCACTCCATATCCTCTTCCATAAACTTAAATGCTGCCCAAACAAAAGGATTAAACCAGTGTATGGAAAGAATTATATATGCCAAAAACTTTATAATATAATCTTTTCTGCTGATATGTATTTTTTCATGGAGTATTATATACGCCTTCTCATTTTCTGAAATGTCATTTGGTATATATATTTTAGGCACTATTCCAAAAACAAAAGCTGTATTTATATTTTCTATTTCATATATGTTCTTTTCAATATGCTTGGCATTTAAAAGGCTTTTTTTAAGCTTTATAAGTGATATTACGCCCTTTAATATAAATACTGCTGTAACCAAAACCCAAATTACTGCTGCAATATCAATTACTACTATATTATTTATTTCTTTTTCCTGATAACTAAAGTTTCCACCTGTGCTTTCAGTTTCAAATACATAATTATTTGTATTTTCTGATGTATTAACTGCCCTTTTAACCATTTCTTCTGAAACTATATTTTTAACAACAGGACTTTTTTCTGTTTCTATTGTAAAAGGACATATAAGTCTTATAAAAACAATAACCCATAAAACATACAAAAAAATCTTAGGACTTTTTTTCATTAAAAGCCTTAACAAAATCACAAAAACAATTATAATGCTTCCTGTCAAAAACAAATTTATAACTTCCAAACAAAGATTAGTCATAAACTATCCCTCCTGTTGCTCAATAAGCTTTTTTAACTCCTCAATTTCTTTTTTTGTAAGCCTGCTGCCTCTTGAAAAAGCTGTTAAAAATTTAGGAAGTGATCCTGAAAATGTTTCATTTATAAACTTTTCACTTTCATAAGTCTCCCATTCATCTTTTTTAATAAGGGATTTTATAACACCATTTTCATTTACAATAATACCTTTATTTTCAATACGCTTTAATATTGTATAGGCAGTTGATTTTTTCCAGTTAAATTTTTCAATACATATAGCCACAAGTTTTGTAGAAAGTATAGGCTCTTGCTGCCATATTATATCAGCTACTTCAAACTCTGTTTCTGTCATTTTTCCTATCATATAATCACCTCGTTTACAAGTTGTAGACCATATCTGTAATTTTATTCTACACACTGTAGACTTAATTGTCAATACAATTTATTTCTTTAAATAAACAAAAGTTCAATATACATTACTACTATAAACTACATGAATCAACTCATTTTTATTATATTGCTTATTTTATTGTTAAATAATAGTCATTATTTGTTAAAAATGACTTTTTTAAAAAATTCATAGTGAAATACTATAAATTATTCCAATTATATGCTATACTGCCCACCGAAACTATAATTTTGTCTAATGAATACAAAATTTACCAAAATAAAAATTTATGAAAAGCGAGGTATTGAACTATGAAAAAAATGCACTGCCGTGCATAGTGCTGGCAGCGTTAATGGCAAGCAGCTCTTTACAGGGCGTTTATGCAGAAGAATTATCACCAAATGAAATAATATCTTCCAGTGATAGCACCGCATCTGAAGAAACTACAACATAGAAGATGAAGATTTATCACAAACAGAAGACAATAAAGAAGATAGCTCTTCTCAGTCAGAAAGCGACAGCGCATTTAGAGAAGAAGAAATAAAGGAAAATAATAAAGAAAACGAAGCACTTCCAGAAGAAGAACCTGAAGAAGAACCAAAAGAAGAGCTTAAAACAGAAGAAATGGAAAAAGAAGAAGAAAAAGAAACTGTATACCTTTCTTCTGTTGAAAGCACATCTTCAATTACAGTCCGTATAAGAATGGATTATCCATTAACAAAAGAAACTGTTGAGAAACAAAATATAAAAATGACAGTATCATCTGCTAATGGAAAAACACTTGCTTCACCAAACATATCATATAAATATGTTGATAAATACGGAAATGAATGCAGCCAAAATGATATTGTTGCAGCAATAGACATTATAGCCCATTCACTTCCTGCTGGCAGTGCAGATGATATATATACAGTAACTGTAACAGGTGACGGATACCGTACCTATACATATAGACAGCTTTCTTTGGAAAAGTATTCAAAAATAGTAACAATCGGCACAAAAGAAAGCACATTTACATTAGGCGATGTAAATAATGACGGCACAGTAAACAGCCACGACCAGGAAGAAATGCAGTCTGCTCTTGGAACAACAAATGCAGACTATGACATTAATAAAGACGGAAAAGTAAATATTATTGATTTATATTATGTAAACAGAGGCATAATGGTTCAGGGTACAGGCATGGCTGTAGCTCAAAATGGCTCAATGGTTGCACAGGCTGTTATTAATAATATTGATACAGCTGAAACAGACTTATCAAATGTAGAAATAAGTGACGGCAAATCATTAAGCGATTTATTTACAGCTGAAGAAGAAGTTACTCTTACAAAAACAGACAGCGAAGAAATTTCAGAAAGCTCACCTCTTGAAATACCAATATCATTTACAGAGCCTGTTGAAATGAGCGAAATACAGATTTCAACACCGTCTAATGCAGGTATAGAAAAATTCAACTTAATTGTTGAAACTGAAAACGGAACAGAAACTATTCCATATGAAAATGCTGTTTCTATGGCAAGACTTTCTTCACGCAGTACAGATAACGTGCTTGTTGTAAACTTAGGAACAAGAAAAGTAGTTAAAAAAGTTACTATTCAGGTAACTAAAACAGCAGATAATGAAACAGCCGTAATTAAGCAGATTGAATTTGTTGAAGAAACACTTGAAAAAGCTCCTGAAGCAGAAGCTGCAAAGTCACAGAACTTAACAGCCACAGCAGGAAGCGAGTCCGTTACATTAACATGGGACAAAATGGTAAATGTAACAGGCTATAAAGTATACTACGGCACAACACAAAAGCGTCTTTGCCAGAAATATAATATTTAACTGTTTATAATTAAAAATTTCAATCCCTTGCTAAATAAAATTAAAAGCAGATGAAAGTTGTATTTTTCATCTGCTTTTTTGTTATAAAAATAGATTATATAAAAAAGCCAATGGCATAAACCATTGGCTTTTGTTTGTGGAATATTAAGTTTAATTATTAAGCTTCAACTAAACCTTCAACTTCTGTTGTTTCACCTTCTGCAGCTTCTGCTTCTGTTGTTTCACTTTCTACAGCTTCTGCTTCTGTTGCTTCGCCTTCTGCAGCTTCTGCTTCTGTTGTTTCGCCTTCTGCAGCTTCTGCTTCTGTTGCTTCGCCTTCTACAACTTCTGCTTCTGTAACTTCATCTGCTACAGCTTCTGCTTCTAATACTTCCATCATCATAAGTGATGCACCTTCTGCTTCTACTGTCCATGCTTCACCTGTCCATGTATATGTATCTTTTTCCAATGCGTTTACACTGCCATTAACAATAAGCTTACAATCAGTATTACCAATTACTGTACCTGTTACATCACCATCTACTGTAAGAGTTGTTCCTTCACCCATTGTAAGAGAGCCTTTTGTTGTAATAGTAAGTGTTGTATTTCCTTTTATTGTTGTATCTCCTGTACGGTTTACAGCACCTGTAATGTAATATTTAGCACCACTGTCTGCTGCATTGTTTGGTAATAAGTTAGTACCATTTGATACCGCACGGCAATATACTTTGTTTCCGTTTGTCCAGTCTTCACGAGAATAATCGCTCTTGCAGTCTTTAAATGTATTGCCTTCGATTATAGCTAAGTCTTCTTCTTCTGTCATATCAGCAGGTACACTTGCTTTAGCAATGCCTGTAATAGCTTCCTTAGTTATACCACCTGAAATTGTTATAGCTGTTGAAGCATAGCCGTTGTCACTTTGTTTAAAGCCATTAAATGTGTTACCTGTAATTGTATAGCTTACATCAGTCTTAGTTGGCCATATAGATAAACCATTTGAAATACCGCCTGTTGGCTGTTCCATTTTAAATGTACAGTTTTTAACTGTTAATGTATGGCATGCAGCACTTATACCGTTACGAACAGCTGTATTCTGTCCTGATTCGTCGCCTTTATTTATAATTGTAACATCATCAAATGTTGCTTCGTTACCTGTTACAACAAATGAACCATATACTGTACCACCTTTTATTTCGACAGCACGGTCAACATTATAAATTTCATAAGCTTCTGTTGAACCTATTGTACCGCTAATATTTATTGTTTTAACGCTTGTCTTTTCTAATGCAGATTTAAGTTCAGAAGCACTATTTACTGTTTTAGTTGTGCTAGAACTTGAGCTTCCGCCTGATGAGCTTCCGCCGCCGCCACCGCCGCCGCTTGTGCTTGTGCTTGTAGTTGGCTTACTTACGCCGTCAGCCACTTCTGTTTTTGAAACATTAGTGCTGCTTGAAACAGTAATTCCATCTGCATTTGCTTCAAGTGTTTCAATCTTTCCTGCACCTGAAAAAGCAGCCTTTGCATCTACTACAACTGTTTCAACAGTAGCACCGCTTACAACCTCAACCTTTGATGATGCAGCATCTTCTGCTATTGTTAACTTTTCAACGTCCTTTTTAATCTGAACACTTGCCTTTGCATTAACTTCAAGTTCTGTTACAGGAATATCAATTATAACCTCGTCGCTTGTTCCTGTTTCTTCTTCTATTGAAATTAAATCAATAACGCCTTCAAAGTTTCTGCCAACAATATTGCATACTTCTTTAACTACTATAGTTTTTATGTCATTTTCACCTTTAAGCTGTAATCTGACATTTTTCTTTTCTGCATAAACACTGCCTTCAACAGTAACGCCTTCAAAGTATACGGAGTCATCTCCGCCGCCTTTAACTATTACATCACCCTTAACTGTTGTGTCGTTTACATAAACTTCACCATCTCCAACAGCTTCATCAATAATAAGGTCGCCTTCGATTACCTGTCCTTCAATTACTGTATCGTCTTCTGTTACTACAACGTCTTTTTCTTCTTCAACAACTTCTGTTTCTTCTTCGCTCATCGCTCTGTCTAAAGAAGATACAGCTTCTCCTCTTTTAATTGTGCTTGTAGCATCAAATGTGCCGTCTGGTCTACCGCTCATAAAGCCTGCTTCGCTAACAGCACCTATAAAGCCCTTTGCCCATGATGGAATACTGTCTGCATCAGCAAATCCTTCTGCTTCTGCTGCATTTTCTGCTAAACTTTTTGCACGAGAAATCATTACTGCAGCTTCTGCTCTTGTTATAGTTGCATCTGGCTTAAATGTACCATCTTCGTATCCTGAGCAGTATCCAGCCTCTACAGCAATTGCAACTGCATCATAATACCATGTGCCAGGCTTAACATCGCTAAAAGCAACATTGCCTTTTTCAGTAAAGCCAAGTGCATTATTTACCATTGCAGCAAATTCTGCACGTGTTACGCTGTTTTCAGGCTTAAATGTGCCATCTTCATAACCGGAAATTAATCCTGCATCCTGCCATTTTGTAATGACTTCTTCTGCCCAATGACCTGAAACATCTGTAGCTGATGCAAAAGCCTGCACAGGTGCAAATACCATTGCAGCAGCCAATGCCATTGATAATGTGACCTTTCCTACTTTCCTCTTCATTTAATTATCACCTCAAAGTTATTAAAATAAAAATATTTATACAAAACAATTATACCCCCCCCCCGATTTTACGCAATGTGAATATTGCATGATTTTTTGTATATTTTTATATTTTATTGTATAATTTTTGTATATGTAATTATCGTTATATATTGTGACATTTTGCACAATTTTTTTGGCATTTTCTTATTACTGTATAAATCTTAAATATTAAAAATATTTTCTAATATTATTTACTTTTTTATGGAATGCATATCTGCATATTTTTAACTTTATACAATTTCTATAAATAAACTATTATTAATAAATATGTCCTCTTATAAATTAAAACTAAAATAATATATTATAAATTATTAAATATTTACAATTTATTTTAATAAACTAAGTTTGATATCTATGACATTACCAATACTTATATATAAAAAAGGTATCCCACAAGCTTATGGAATACCTTTTTATATTATTGTTTCAAATTATTTTTTATCTTCTGAACCTACACAGCCGCAGCAAGAATTTTCTTTTTCTTTTCCACAAGTGCAGCTGTCAGGGCAGCCTATGCACTTTTGACCTCTCTTTTTGGCTTTATAAACATAAGAAATAGCCAAAATCAAAATAATAAGAATAATTCCTATTATTATGTAATCTATCATACTGTTTTAGCTCCATTCAAGTTATATTCTCTCTTAAGGTCTTTTTCTGATTTTACACAAAGATATATAATAACTGCTGCCATAATTGCAACTGCAATTAAACCTGGAATAAATCCAGCACCTACACTGCCTGTAGTAACTAAAGTACCAATCTGGTAAACTAAGAAACCAATTGTATATCCTGTGCAAAGCTGTAATGCTATACCACCCCAAAGCCATTTTTTGCTTCTCATTTCAGAGTTCATAGCACCAATAGCAGCAAAGCAAGGAGGTGTATAAAGATTAAACATTAAGTATGCCAAAGCAGCAACCTTTGTAATTGCAATTACTGTTGCAATTTCGCCTCCAGCACCTTCAACCATAGCTAATTCATCAGCATCAATAAGGTTTTCAAGTCCTACAAAGCAAACAGCTAATGTACCTACAACATTTTCCTTTGCAATAAATCCTGTAACAGCCGCTGCTGCTAACTGCCAGCTAAGTACACCTACAATTGGAACTAATAAGTACGCAAAAGGTCCTGCAATAGATGCTAAAATTGAGCTATTGGCAGTTTCTGCCACCTGGAAGCTCCATGTAAATGTCTGCATAACCTGCACTGCTGTGTTACATAAAAGAATAATTGTGGCAGCCTTTACAATATATGCCCAACCACGAGCTAACATAGCTTTAAGAGCAAATATAAGTGATGGCACCTTATATTCAGGAAGCTCCATAATAAAAAATGATTTACGGTTTTTGTATCCTGCAATTTTGTTTACAAGTAAAGCTCCAAGGAAAATTAAAATAATACCTGTAAAATACATAACAAAGCTTACCCAGCCTGCATCATCAAAAAATGCACCGGCAAATAACGCAATAACAGGAATTTTAGCACCACATGGCATAAATGGAGTTAACATGGCTGTTGCACGTCTTTCACGTTCATTTCTGATTGTACGGCTTGCCATAACACCAGGAATTGCGCATCCTGTACCTATTACAAAAGGAATAACTGACTTTCCTGAAAGGCCTACCTTTTTAAATATTGGGTCAAGTACTACAGAAACACGTGACATATATCCGCAGTCTTCCAATAAAGCAATAAGGAAATACATAATCATTACTAATGGAAGGAAGCCAACAACAGCTCCAACACCGCCAATAATACCGTCTACAAGTAAAGCTGATAATAAAGGATTAGCCTCTGCAAGAAGCTCTCCAACATAGCCCTGGAAAGTTTCAATCCATGCAACTAAAGTATCTGCAATAAATGGTCCAACCCAAACCTGTGATATCTGGAATACCAAAAACATAACAACGGCAAAAATTGGAATACCAACAATTTTGTTTGTTAAAATACTGTCTATGGCGTCACCAGTACCTTTATCTTTTGTAAGAACCTTTCTTTTTTCAACTTCAGAAACAAGCTTGTTAACAAAAGCAAATCTCTTGCGGTCTGCCTCCTCAACAACATGCTTATCATTTAAATCAATATCACCCTGAACATAAGGCGCAATCTGACCTTTTCCATAAGACGCAACAGCTGCATCAACAACGCTTTTAAGGCCTTCTGAAGCAATAGAAACTGTTTCAATAACAGGGCAGCCAAGCTTTTCAGAAAGTGTTTTAACATCAATAGTTGTTTCTTTTTTCTTATTAATGTCGCTTTTGTTAAGAGCCACCACCACAGGAACACCTAACTCTAAAAGCTGCGTTGTAAAAAATAAGCTTCGGCTTAAATTAGTTGCATCAACAATATTGATAATTGCATCTGGATGCTCATTTCTTACATATGAACTTGTTATGCTTTCCTCAGAAGTAAAAGGTGACATAGAATATGCACCTGGAAGGTCTACAGCAATTAACGTTTCACCTTCACCATAGTAATTTTTTTTGATAGGATACTCTTTTTTCTCAACGGTAACACCAGCCCAGTTTCCCACCTTTTCATTACGTCCTGTAAGGGCATTAAACATAGTGGTCTTGCCAGAGTTTGGGTTGCCTGCAAGGGCAATTCTCATAACATTTCCTCCTTTTATGTTGTTGCATTTTTATTTTTATTGGCAATACGGTTATCTGAAGCTAACCATACCCCATAATAATCTTGTTTTAAATCACATTTATGTAAATATTAAATCTCTATGGCATCTGCCAGCTGATTATCTATGTTGTATCTTCCGTCTTTAATAGACACGACACATCCGCCTTTTAATCTTGATACAACAGTAATAGGTTCACCTGCATAACAGCCAAGAGAGAATAAAAAAGCATCTAATTCTTCGTCATCAGTATTAATTTTCTGTATTATGTATTCTTTTCCCTCAAGTGCGTTAGTCAATGTCATATTATCTCTCCCTTAAATAACATAAATTCATTTATACTAATTGTAATTACCATAAGTTAACATAGTTATAAAAAAATTTAGATAAATTAGTCTTATCTAACTTATGTAAGTATATACCTATTTATCACTATCTGTCAAGAAAAAAATAAATTCAATTAAAATAAGCAGCAGGATTTGTATTTACTACCATTTTATTTAGTTTTAAAAAAAATTCCGAAAGAGGCTTTTAACTGCCCTTTCGGAACTTTTTATATTAATTAGCCATTATATGCACTGCTTGAATTTATAACTATGCTGTTATTTTCCCAACCAACATAGAAATTAAAAAGTTTGCCTATATCACGAAGTTTAACAAAGTTATTTCCGTCAATATTATAGCATGCCATTCTAACACTGGTTTCATCTACACAAATAGGTGCATTTGTTTTGCTGCATGGTTTACTCTTGCCGTTTCCTGTGCTTAATTCACCACCAACAGTTGTGTAAGCTTTGTAAGGTAATATCTGAACAACGCCTATATAAGAATTTCCAGGTGTCATGCTTAATATACTTATGTCAGGATTCCAAGTTACATCAAACTGTTTCTTTGTACCATTCATTGCATAAGCAATATCACGAAGTTTAAAATAATTGCTGCCATTTATGTTATAGGCTTCAAACTTAACTTCTTTTCCATCTACATAGACCTTTGAGCTATTAGGCACTGCTGTTGCTTTTTCAGGCAAAGCATCTATTACTTTTATATTTTCCCAAGTATTCATGCTGTATACATCTATTTCATTTTCTTCTTCAGTATTTTCACTGGTATTTGTATCATTTGTAACAGTAGTATTTTCTGGCTCTAATGTAACAGATGTAACACTGTCAAAAGTTCTGTCTGATTGAGAAAAAGCGTAATAATAAGACTCATCTTCAATATCAACACGAATGACAGTATATCCAACATCAGTAAAATTTAACTGCCACATAAGGCCTTCGCTCCATGTTCCGTTGCTGTTTTTTGTACTTGGAAAAGCTTTAATGCCTCTGTCGCTTACATCATAGCTGTATGCTGGGCAGCTATAGCCTTTATCAGTTGTCATTATGTCATAATTGCTTTCAAGATCATAAAGGCTGTTTGATATAGCTACTATAAACTGCGTATTGTCCATGTCAGAATAAATATATGCACCTTTTTCAACGTCAACGCTGTAAAATGTTTTACCCTCTGCTGATTTTGAAGGGTCATTTGATTCATACCAATCATATACTTTTGAAGAAACAACATCCGAAACTGTTATTGGTCCTATTTTTTGTGTATTTTCCATGGTAGCTAAAATTTCGTCTTTTTTGCTGTCAGCAAAAGCTACTGTATTTATTGAGCATAACATAAATGCTGACATAGCTGCACCTACCACAATTTTTCTTAATTTCATAATATAATCCCCCTGTTTTTATGATTTTGTGATTGTTATATTTCATACCAAATTTCATAAAATATAAAATTAATATATAATGATAATATAATTAAAATAAATACTTTTCAACTATTAAAAAAACAAATCTGTAAATTTATTGCAAATAAAAAACCACTCTTTTTTAAGAGCGGCTTTCTAATATTATAAAATATTTTTATACTGCAAATATTAATTCATTTTATATAAAATTTTTAGTTTTAGTATTTTTTCATCTATTCTCCTGATACCCCATTTTCTTATTCAACTTATTTCTATACATTATACTGTCAGCATGTTTTAATATAGCTTCAGGTTCTTTAGCATCATATGGTGGCTTGCACACAACAAAACCAACACTTACATGATTAAACTCACATGGGGCACCTTTATCCCAATTTTTACACTCTGCTATAGACGCAGCCATTTCTTTAGTTAAAATACCGTAATATATCACAACAAATTCATCTCCGCCATATCTATAAAGCTTTCCTTTGCCATTTAATTCGTCAGAGCATACTTTTCCAAAATGTATCAGATATTTGTCACCAACATCATGACCGTATTTGTCATTAATAACCTTAAATCTATCTAAATCAAGAAACATAATAGAAAAAATATGATTTTCTTCTATTAAAACATTAATATGCCTTATCATTTTAACCCTGTTTCCAAGGCCTGTTAAGGCATCATCTGAAACTTTTTTCTCAAGCTCATTAATTTTAAGTGAACTATTTATTACTTCAAAAACAATAGAATAGAATAAGTAATTTGCTACAAGAAATATACCTAAAACAATAATTTGCAGAAAGTATTTTTCACTATCTAAAAAGATTACATGAATAATAAACAGTATGAGAAAATTTAAATATATACTTAATTCCAAATATCTAAGCTGTGTTTTTTGAAAGTCATATATATTTTGTAAAATATAACTGTATTTAGGAATTATGTATTTTTTAAACGGGAAAAATACTATTAATAACAATACTGTCTCAACCATTATCAAAAACAGATAATAATGTATATCCCCAAAAATATGTACTATCTGTATAGAAATAGACATTATACCAAGAGTATATGTCCAGATCATGCACATATTAAGAAGAAGCCTTTCGGCTTTTTCGTCATATAGTAATTTCAAAGGAAATATATACATAAATCCCAATATTGAAAATTTGCCATTTCCATCAAATTTAACATTTTTTAAAATAAAAATTGGCAAGTAAAAAATCACAGTAAAAACAACAAATGAAACTATTGTTTTAAACATTGAGTATTTCCTTTTAAAACAATAGTTTAATATAATTAAATTAAATATTAAAACTTCAATTAAAGGCAAAGTATATATATATTCCATAGCCGTCACTCCAAAACACTTTAAGCAAAAAAACACTCTGTACTGTCATACAAACTCTGCTAACTATTTTTATAATAATATTATATCAAAAACAAAAAAACAACAACAATTTAAAGCTCAAATTGTAAAACAATACTGCATTTAAAGTTCTCTATTTAAATAAATATAATCCCTGTCATTTCCCAAAATAGTTACTTGTCCTATACCAACATATTAGTTACATACATATCTGCACATAATACTCCATATTCTGTAACATATTTTCATCTTACACTGCTCTATATTATAGGCTATTACATAATATACCCCATACTTTTTTTGCATTTATTATGCCATATACTGTATTCTTTACATTTTAATATGCAGATACTATAATATCGTTAAACAAATATATTGTTTTAGATAAATATTATTTACTTTCCATTATATAAAATCATTACAATACACTATCTGCATAAAAAATGCAAAAATATATCATTAAAATAAAATTGCTATTCAAGCATATTGTAACGGTATTAAGAGAAATTATTATCACAAAGCAATAAATACACTTAATGTATTTAAACTATTAAGTCAATCAATGTGATGCTAAAATGTACAGTGCTTGGAGATTGCTTCCTTAGAAAATATTCAAAAGGAGGAATAACATATGACACAATTTAAAGATATAGAGAAAAAGATACTGGCAGTAAAAAAATTAACAAGTTTTTTATTTCATAAGCACTATTGTGAAAACGATGTAGAGGCTATTATTAAACTGTTTGATAATAAGCTAAGTTGGTTTGGTGCAGGCGAAAATGAATATACAGTAGGAACTGAAGCTGTTTCAGATATTTTCCGAAAATTTGCAGGTATGGTTCCTAAATGCAGTATTTGGGATGAAGAATACCATGTAATTGATGTTTCACCAGATGTATACATTTGTACTGGAAGAGCATGGATAGCTACTGATCCATCCACAAATATCTATTTGTGTGTACATCAGCGTATTACGGCTGTTTTTCACTGGATAGATGGTACACCTTACTGCTGTCATATTCACATATCTAATCCATATTCCGAAATGACACAACAAGATATAGGTTTTCCAACACAGATTGGGCAACATACATACGAATATCTCCATAAATGCATTGAGGAACATAAAAGCAATATTGAAGAACAGACTAAGCTTTTGGAAAAACTTAGTTTTGAGGATTTACTTACTGGATTATTTAACCGAAATAAATTTAATCTTGATATGCAAAGTATTAAAAATGATCCACCTTCACATCTTGGTATAGCTGCTATTGACTTAAATGGATTAAAACAAGTAAATGATGTCAATGGTCATAGAATTGGAGATAGTCTTATTTGCCATACAGCAGAGCATATTTCCAGTATGTTTGCAGGAAAAGCATATCGCATAGGCGGTGATGAATTTGTAGTCATTGATACCCAACTGGAAGAGGACGCTTTCCAAAATGCAATTGCCACAATGAAAAAAACATGGAGCAACATGGCATTAGTGTTTCCATTGGAATATCATGGAGAGACAGCAACTGTAACAGTGAAGTACAGTTTGATGAAGCAGATAGGCAAATGTATGAGGAGAAAGCAAAATTTTACACTTCACATGATACTGACCGGCAAAAAAACACACAACTGTAAAGCCATATCAACTTATAATCCTGTCGACCCAATTATATTATACTTATTTATATTTTAAGTTTGTATGTCTGTCAAATATCAGCAATGCACTCTTTCTCTTTAACGTGCCTACAAATTGTGCTACACTCATGTATAGTGGAATACTTACTAACATATGTATATGGTCAGAACGTGCTTCTGCTTCTATTATTTCTACTTTCAATTTAGCACATATTTTCTGAAAATCTGACCTATACCTTTTCTTAATGTTTTATATATAACCTTTCTTCTATACTTTGGTGCAAATACTTTTGTGATATTCACAGCGATAGCTTGAATGAGCTGTTTGTTTTATTTGGTTTTTCATATAGTTTAAAACCTCCATGATACTTTTTTGATGCGAATGACAAACCATCTTAATAGTATCATGGAGGTTTTATCTTACCAATGTATTTTATCTACCACTGGCAGAACCAGTGGTTTATTTACGCTAAAGTACCAATGAAAAAGGCAGTGAGATGTTTCTCACTGCCTAAAATTTTTTTGAAATAGATTTTATTTTTTCACGATATTTTCGCAGAAATTCATAAGCATGGTAGCCGCTTCGGCTCTGGTGGCTTTACCCTGTGGATTGAGGGTTCCGTCGTCCATGCCGCCTATGATGCCTGCGTTCACTGCCCAAGCCATGGCAGGTCTTGCATAGTCTGAAATTTTTTCATAATCAGAAAATTCTCGTACTGCCATGCCGCCTTGCGTCGTGTCATAGCCTTTGAAAGAAGCGTAACGGTAAAGTATTGCTGCAAACTGTTCTCTTGTTATTGCGTCACCTGTGCCATATGTGCCATTGTCATATCCTGCCACAATATCATTTGTGTTTGCCCATATTATGGCGTCTGTGTACCACATACCATTATTTACATCTGAAAATACGCTTATGCCAGTGCTTTCTGGTCTGCCTTCAATATTATAAAGCACCACTGCAAGCATTTCTCTTGTAAAAGGCATATTTGGCTTAAATGTGCCGTCGCCCATGCCGCTCATAATGCCTTTTTCAACTACATAGTTTACGCTGTCAAAATACCAGTCATTTTCTGTTACATCTGCAAATGTTTCTTTTGTTATTTCTTCCGTTTCTTCTATATCTTCTTTTATTTCTTCTTCCTCAACTTTTTCCCATTTTGCATAAAGTGTTATGTCACTTGTAAGCTTCATATCTTCAGCTTTTTCTTCAAAATCCTCATCAAGGTACCAGCCCATAAACTTATATCCCTCTTTTTCTGGGACATATTCGTCAATGTCTATTTCTGTTTCCTCCACCTTAATAAGCTTATCCATGTCGTCTCCGCCGTTGGTGTTAAATGTTACAAAGTAATATGAAGGTGAGCCGCCGCCTGAGGATTTCTTTCGTACGGTGACGGTGCAAGTTGCTGTTTTGCCGCTGCCATCATTTGCTGTTGCTGTGATGACCGCTTCTCCTCGGCTAATTGCCTTAACATTACCGTTACTATCTACGGTTACAACTTCATTGTCACTGCTTGACCATGTTAAAGACTTATCATCAGCATTATCAGGCTTAACTGTAGCTGTAAGAGCTTCCTCTCCTCCGATATAAAGGGAAAGCTCTGTTTTGTTCAGCGTGATACTTGCCACTGCTTTTACAGCATAGATTGTCGTGTCAGTGTCATATTGTTTTTCTGCTTTCTCTACCGGTTTTGTAAGGTCCTTATCTTCAAAGAACACATATCCGCTTGGATACTCTGCCAAAGAGCTTTCTTTTGTTGTGTATCCATATTCTTCCGACTTTCCGTCTGGCATCACAATCGTGATACGGACAGGCATCTTATATGTTACACCTGCAGGCAAATGATTTACCAAAACAGGAATACCATTGGTCCCCTGTCCCCACGGTTTCGACTCCTGACCTTCATTGAGCAGCCCTGCCACCTCACCGAAAGAAAAGGCACTATTGTCTCTTTCCTCCACATTCCTTATCGTACCGCTCTTAGTGCCCATACCG
>CALWHO010000034.1 GCA_944380405.1 uncultured Lachnospiraceae bacterium | reverse complement strand
TATTTTAACATATGATAATTATGAAACTAAACATAATGCAGTTATTGAATATAACTTTGCAGAAAAAGATATAAATATAATATACAAATAATTATTTAAAACAGGCTGTGTTTGTGTCATAGCCTGTTTTTTTATAAAAATTTCTTAATTAATTATATACTCTGATTTTTTCAATAGTTTATATGATATAATTTATTAAATTAAAATATATAATTAAAGGGGAGTATATTATGCTGAATTTTTTGAATAAAAAAGAACTTATTTCCGTATATTCTATAAAAGAACAGGCAAGGATACGTGATATACTTGCTTCAAACGGTATTGACTATGAAATTAAAGTTATAAATAGAAAAAGTCCATCGCCTCTTGGCGGAGGTACAAGGGCAACAACAGGTACATATGGAGAAAACTTGAATATTATGTACCAGTATGTTATATATGTTAATAAAAAAGATATTGAAAGAGCAGTGCAGGTGATAAAAGAATAATGGATAAAGAAAATAGCGTTCAGCATCCTTTGTTTAAAACAAGCATAAAATATACTTTTGAAGAATATAAGGGTTTTACAAAAGCCATATACAGATATGTGTATAAAGTGCATATAATGCTTTTAGTTATTATAGTTGCTCTTTTAATTCTTTTTGCCATAACAAAAAACTATATGGCTATTTTGGCAGCAGTGGCTTTTCCTTTATTTTTTGTTTATTTTATGAATAAAGAAACTAAAAAAGTATATGAGTCAAACAGAATACTGAAAGATAATTTTTCTGTATTCGATTTTTATGATAAGTATTTTGAACAGACAAACGCTGTAAGCCATAGTGTTGTTAAATACAGCGACATATACAAAATAGTTGAAACAGATAGAAATATATACATTATGGTGGCAAAAAACGAGGGGTATATATTATTAAAAAGCAACTGTTCAAAAGAGCTTATTGAATTTTTAAATAGTATAAAAAAATAAAAAGTGCCGTATTTAACGGCACTTTTTTATTTGGAACAAAATTAGATGTTTTTGTAATCTGGTGTTCTCTTGTTAAGGAAAGCGTCAACACCTTCAACTTTGTCCTGTGATGCAAAGAGGATAGCGTTGATGTTCTTTTCAAATTCAAGACCGTCAGCAAGTGACATACCAGCGCCTTTGTTGATAGCAACTTTTGCATATCTTACGGCTCTTGGAGTCTTTGTAAGAATAAGGTTCATCATAGCTTTAGCTTCATCCATAAGAGCTTCAGGCTCAACAACTTTTTCAACAAGACCAATTCTTAAAGCTTCTTCAGCATCGATCATTTCAGCTGTGAAAACAAGTCTCTTTGCTACGCCGTAGCCGCAAAGTCTAGCAAGTCTCTGTGTACCGCCGAAGAATGGCATAACACCAAGGTTAACTTCTGGCTGACCAAATTTTGCTTTTGTGCTTGCAATTCTGATGTCACAAGCCATAGCAAGTTCGTTACCGCCACCAAGAGCGAAGCCGTTAACAGCTGCGATAACTGGTTTTTCAAGGTTTTCGATAGCGTTCATTGTTTCCTGACCGAAACCTGAAAGGTCTCTAGCTGAAAGAGCGTTGTGTTCAACGAATTCTGATACGTCAGCACCAGCGATGAAGCTTCTGCCTTCACCTGTGATGATTACGCCCCAGATTGATTCATCTGCTGCGATTTCAGCCATGATCTGCTGCATTTCTGCAAGTGTAGCATGGTTAAGAGCGTTTAAAGCCTTTGGTCTGTTCATTGTCAAAATGGCAATTTTGCCTTCTACTTCAATAGCAATATTTTCTGTTTTGCCTTTAAGATCTAATAAGCTCATTATTAAGTTCCTCCTTATGTATGTATGCCACATATGTGGCAATTTTTAGATACAATATAATTATAATTCCAATGTGTGAAAAAATCAACAAATTGAGCATAAACATATTAAACAATATTTTTATGGACTGGAATGGGGTTTAAGTGTAGAAAAGCTTTATATATGAGAAAAAAATAACAATCTTTGATTTTGATTATGAAAAAATAGTATATGTGGAAAATGTATAATAAATTTCAAGGTTTGGTATGTTTAGTGTAAAGAATATATATAAAATGTTAAGTTTTGAATAATATAATGCACAACAAAAAATCACATAATAATAAAAAATATGAAATAAAAATAAATAAAGTGGTTGCAAATAAATTACAAGTATGTTAAAATATTAACTATAAAAGAGATGTTACATATTTTCATATATGGTTTTTATTGAGAATAAAATAATAAAAACTTAAAGGAGAAATACCATGAAGCATCTCTTTAAAATAAAACAGATTATATTTTTGTTTTCTGTTTTGATTTTGACAGTATCCATATTTGTTATACATGGTGTATATGCAAAAGAAGGTACTGTTGTTGAAAATAAGGTGGTGATATTGGATCCTGGTCATGGAGGATGGGATCCAGGAAAGACTGGCGAAAAAGGCTCTGACGAAAAAGATATAAACTTAAAAATTGCTGAAAATGTCAAGTTTCTTTTGGAGCTTGGAGGAGCTGAAGTTTATATGACAAGATATGATGACAGTGCCTTGGGGCAAAATAAACAGTCTGATATGAAAGAAAGAATGTCTGTTTCTGAAAATACAAACGCTGATGTTCTTGTAAGCATACATCAAAATGCTTACCCTTCGGCAAATGCAAAGGGTGCACAGACTTTTTTCTATAAATCGTCGGAAGAAGGCAGAAAGCTTGCTCAATTAATACAAAAAGAACTGGTAAGCTTATCATCGGGAGAAAACACGAGAGAAGCGAAAGAAAATTCTTCTTATTACATGCTTAAAAAGTCAGATACTGTTTCTGTAATTGTTGAGTGTGGGTTTATATCAAACCCGGAAGAAGAAGCCATGCTTAATGAAGAAGAATATCAGCAGAAAATAGCCTGGGCAATATATAAAGGTATATTTTCTTATTTTGAACAGCAGTGATTACATGTTATGAAAATAACATATTGAGAAAAAACAAAGTTAAAAATATAACCTTTAGTATTTTAATAAATGCCGTATTTGTAGCATTTTCTAAAGAGAGAATTGTTTTAAATATGTTTTATGTACATAATTTGTTAATTAAATGCCAATTAATATCATAAAAAGGTTAAAAATATAATTATTGTCTAAAAAAACAATAAAAAACTAAAAATAATTGTTGAAAATGCATAAATGATATGTTATGCTAAACTTAATCAGGTAGGGGATCCTGAAAGCGGCAATACATATTTTATTTATAGTTTAAGGAGGACAACAATATGCCACAAAAACAAAAGAAGGAAGAAAAAATCGCAAGACCTGAAGTTGTAAACAATGTTGAAACTTTAAAACTTAGAATTGCCGAAGTTAAAGAGGCACAAAAGAAATTTGCTCAGTATACTCAAGAGCAGGTTGACGAAATTTTTAAAGCTGCTGCTATGGCTGCCAATAAACAGAGAATTCGTCTTGCTAAACTTGCTGTTGAAGAAACAAAAATGGGCGTTGTTGAAGACAAAGTAATTAAAAACCACTTTGCTTCAGAATATATATATAATGCATATAAAAATACACAGACATGCGGTGTATTTGAAAGAGATGAAGCTTTCGGCATAACAAAAATATATGAGCCAATTGGTGTTATAGCTGCTGTTATACCTACAACAAACCCAACATCAACAGCTATATTTAAATCTCTTATAGCTCTTAAAACAAGAAACGGTATTATTTTCTCACCTCATCCAGGAGCTAAAAGCTGTACAATTGAAGCCTGCAAGGTTGTGCTTGAGGCAGCTGTAAAAGCTGGTGCTCCAGAAGGAATTATAGCTTGGATTGATGAGCCATCAATTGATCTTTCTATGGAAGTTATGAGAGATGCAGATATGGTTCTTGCAACAGGCGGTCCTGGTATGGTTAAATCAGCTTATTCATCAGGTAAGCCAGCTATTGGTGTAGGTAACGGTAATACACCAGCTCTTATTGATGACAGTGCAGATGTTCGTCTTGCTGTAAACTCTGTTATCCATTCAAAAACATTTGATAACGGTACAATTTGTGCTTCTGAACAGTCAGTTGTAATAGTTGACAGCGTATATGAACAGGCTAAGAAAGAATTTATTGAAAGAGGCTGCTACATTCTTAATGATGAAGAAAAAGAAAAGGTAAGAGCTATTATTCTTAATCAGGCTGGAAACATAAATGCACAGATAGTAGGTCGTGCTCCATATAAAATTGCTGCTCTTGCAGGTTTTGAATGCCCTGAAAGCGCAAAAATACTTATTGGTGAAGTAACAGAAGTTGATGTTACAAAAGAGCCTTTTGCACATGAAAAACTTTCACCTGTACTTGCTATGTATAGAGCAAAAGACTTTGATGCAGCTCTTAAGATTGCAGAAAGACTCGTTATTGACGGTGGTGTAGGTCATACATCTGTAATTTATGCAGACCCAGTAAAAGCTCCTGAAAAGATTAAGAAATTTGAAGAAGTAATGAAAACTTGCCGTATACTTATTAATACACCTTCATCACAGGGTGGTATTGGTGACCTTTATAACTTCAGACTTCTTCCATCACTTACACTTGGATGTGGTTCATGGGCAGGCAACTCTGTTTCTGCAAACGTAGGCGTAAAAGAGCTGCTTAATGTAAAAACAGTTGCTGAAAGGAGAGAGAATATGCTTTGGCTCAGAACTCCTCAAAAAGTATATTTCAAAAAAGGCTGCTTAGGAGTAGGTATTAAGGAACTTAAAGATGTATATAACAAGAAGAGAGCATTTATTGTTACAGACGGTTTCCTTTATAAGAATGGATATACAAAGGCAGTAACAGATCATCTTGATGCTATGGGCATTAGCCACCATACATTCTTTGATGTATCTCCAGACCCAACACTTGCATGTGCAAAAGAAGGTCTTAAAGCTATACAGCAGTTTAACCCAGATGTAATTATAGCTATTGGCGGTGGTTCAGCTATGGACGCAGCTAAGATTATTTGGGTAATGTATGAACATCCAGAAGCAGACTTTGCAGACCTTGCAATGAGATTCTGTGATATTCGTAAGAGAGTATACACATTCCCTAAGATGGGCGAAAAAGCTATGATGGTATGTATTCCAACATCATCAGGTACAGGTTCTGAAGTAACTCCATTTGCTATTATTACAGACGAAACAACACATACAAAATACTCAATTGCTGACTATGAACTTCTTCCTAACATGGCTATTGTAGATGCTGATATGGCTATGGAACAGCCAAAAGGTCTTACAGCTTCATCAGGTATTGACGTTCTTACTCATGCAATAGAGGCTTATGTATCAATGCTTGCAACAGACTTTACAGAAGGTCTTTCACTTAAAGCTATTAAGATGGTATTTGATTACCTTCCAAGAGCTTATAAATACGGTAAAGATGATATTGAAGCACGTGAAAAAATGGCTCATGCTTCATGCATAGCTGGTATTGCATTTGCAAATGCATTCCTTGGTGTTTGCCATTCTATGGCACATAAACTTGGTTCACATCATCATGTACAGCATGGTGTAGCAAATGCACTTCTTCTTACAGAGGTAATGAAATATAACGCTGTTTCAGCACCTCCAAAGATGGGTACATTCCCACAGTATCAGTATCCACATGCTTTTGAAAAATACGTTGAAATCGCTGATTTCCTTAAACTTCCTGGAAAGACAGATCAGGAAAAATTTGATAACCTTATTGCAAAGATTGAGGAACTTAAAGACACAATCGGTATTGCAAAATCAATTAAGGAACATGGCGTAGACGAAAAAGCATTCCTTGATTTACTTGATGTAATGAGCGAAGAAGCATTTGACGACCAGTGTACAGTATCTAACCCAAGATATCCGCTTATTTCTGAAATCAAAGAAATGTATCTTAAATGCTACTACGGCAAATAAAATATTTGGAGGGTGTCGTTCGACACCCTTTCGTCAAAGGCTCATTTCATTCAAGCCTTTGACGAGCAGACAGAAGTATAAATCAGGAGTTCCATCGACTTGAAAGTCTTGAAACTCCTGATTTTCCTCGTCAGAAGTGAATTCTGACTGCGGATTAAAGTTAGCAAACTTACTGACTAATTGTTTCCCAAACCTTTCAGCTCTTTTAAGGGTATATAGAAGTTTGGTTTATTGACAGCAAAAGGAAGCCTTTTATAAGGCTTCCTTTTTATGTTTACATACAGGCTTAAATTTAATATAATCATATGTAATCAGAAGAAAGGGAGAATATTATGGATTTCAGACAATTAGGAATTAGTGAAGAAATATCATCAGGTCTTGAAAAACAGGGAATATTTGACCCTACATATATTCAGGAAAAATCAATTCCTGTTATTATGGAGGGAAAGGACGTTATTGCTCAAAGCGAAACAGGCTCAGGCAAAACTTTGGCATATTTATTACCTATATTTATGACTGTTAAGCCTGAACTTAAAACAACACAGGCTATAATATTAACACCTACACATGAGCTTGCGGTGCAGGTTAATAATCAGCTTAAAATACTTGCTCAAAATAGCGGAAGTGCTGTTACAGGTGCTCTTGTAATAGGCGGTGCAAACATAGATAGACAGATAGATAAGCTTAAAACAAAACCGCCTGTTGTTATAGGCTCTGCCGGCAGAATTCATGACCTTATTAAAAAAAGAAAAATACAGGCACATACTGTTAAAACTCTTGTTATAGACGAAGCAGACAAAATGCTTGATGAAGATAACATATCTACTACAAAAGATGTTATTAAAACTCTTATGAGAGATACTCAAAAGGTTATACTTTCAGCCTCAATAGGAAAAGCTACTGTTGAAGCAGCCAAAGAGTTTATGGCAGAACCTGTATTAATAGAAAAAGAGAACGTAGTTATACCTGAAAATATAAATCACTATTATATTGTGGCAGACAAGCGTGACGGTATAGTTATACTTAGAAAAATTCTGGCAGGTGAAAAGCCTAAAAAGGTTATTGTATTTATAAATAGACCAGATAATATTGAGGTTTTATGTGAAAAGCTTAAATTCCACAACATAAGAGTTGGCGGAATATATGGCTCTGCACATAAAAACGACAGAAAAAATACAATGGATGCCTTTAGAGAAGGCAGAATAGATGTACTTGTTGCTTCTGACATTGGTGCAAGAGGTCTTGACTTTGAAGATGTTGATTATGTAATAAACCTTGATATTCCACAGGAGGCTGTTTATTATCAGCATAGAGCAGGCAGAACAGGCAGAAATGGCAAAAAGGGAACAGTTGTGTCTGTTGTAACACCTTTTGAAGTAAAACATATTAAGCATTTTGAAAGAGTGTTTAAACTTAAGTTTTACGAAAAAATGATGCTTCAGGGCAAAATAAGCGATGTTACTGAAAAGCAGAAAAGCATAAACAAATCAAAAATTTCTGCCATGAAAGAAAGAAAACAGGAAAAAAAGAACGTATCTTTTAAAAATAAAGAAAAAAAGGACAGAAAAAAGTTTTACACGGTAAATAAAGAAAAAAATAAAAAGTAATTGTAATATGTCCTTTTTTGATATACTATTAAAGTGCAGTAAAATATGCTAAAAACAAAGGAGGCTTTAAAAATGAGTGAAGAAAAATGCGGATGCGGCTGTGGACATGACCACGAACATGAAGAAGAAATGGAAACAATGACACTTACACTTGATGATGACACAGAACTTGAATGTGGTATTATAGGTGTATTTGAAGTTGATGGCAAAGAATATATTGCTCTTCTTCCTGTGGAAGACGAAACAGTACTCATTTATGAATATACTGAAAAAGACGGCAATATTGAACTTGGTCTTATTGAAGATGATGATGTTTTTGAAAAGGTTAGCGATACATTCTATGACCTTTGGGAAGACGAAGACGAAGTTATTGACTGTGAATAATATTTAATTAAAAAAAGAGTTCAGGTGTGTAAAAAAGGCATCTGAACTCTTTTTTATTTATTTTGTTGAATTATTTTTAATAAGAATGTCGGCAAATTTTTGAGCGGCATGTGAAAGAGCCACATTTTTAAGCTTAACAATGCCTATGCTTCTTGAAGGTATAGGCGGATTTAAAGGTATTTCAAAAAGTATTTCGTTATCTATTTGATTTTTTGCAAATTCTTTTATTGCAAATGTAAGACCAAGATTAATTTTTGCAAATTCCAAAAGCAGGTCACTGCTGCCAAGTTCTATTATTGGTTTTAAAACTATGCCGTTTTTTTGGGCATAGCTGTCTATGTATCTTCTGGAATTACTTAAATCTTCAAGAAGAAGTATAGGGTATGAGTTTATGTCTTTTATATCAATTCCTTTTGAAAGGTCTTTAAATTTTGAGCCGCCTACAAGGCAGTCATTTACTGTTATACATGGTATAATTTCTAAATCCTCATCTTCTGCTATAGGTAGATTTACAAAACAAATATCTACATCACCGCTTTTTAAAAGACGAAGAGATTCATAAGTAGTTTTGTTTGTAACCTTTATGTTTATGTTGTTGTTTTCTGAATTAAACTTTTCAAGGTATGGCATAAGGAAATTTTGAATTACTGTGTCACTGGCACCTATTTTAATTTCGCCTGTTTTAAGGTTTACCATTTCCATATATTTTGACTCGGCTGTTTTTATAAGACCTAATGCCTGGTCAAGATATTCGTATAATACGGCACCTTCCGGTGTAGTTCTAACGCCTTTTGTAGTTCTTATTAAAAGAGGAGCTCCAAGGCGTTCTTCAAGCTGGCGAATAGACATACTTACTGCTGGCTGTGAAATATAAAGCTCCTTTGCTGCTGCTGACATGTTGCCTGTTTTTACAACTGTGCAGAATATTTTATAAAGCTCTAAGGGAATGTTTTTATCCAATTTATATGCACCTCCCAAATAAAAAAGCATAACTTACATTGATAATAAACCTTGTTAATATCAATATACATTATGCTTTTTGTTTTTTCAATGTATTTTGAAATTTTTTATAAATTGCCTTTTAAACCTATTTCCTCAGCACATTCTCTCATGCCCATAATTGTTTCTGTAATAAAGTAATCAAGGCTTTCACCATTCATTTCACAGCCTTTTTCAATTATTGAGCGGTCTACACCTGCTGCAAAGCTTTTGTCTTTATATTTTTTCTTTACAGATTTAAGCTCAATATCAAGTACGCTTTTTGATGGTCGCATAAGACATGCAGCATTTATAAGACCTGAAAGCTCGTCTATTGTAAAAAGTATTTTTTCCATTTTTTCTGTTGGTTCAACGTCAGAGCAAATACCATAGCCATGGCTTACAACGGCATGTATGTATTCATCATCAACATTTTCATTTTTAAGTATTTCAACAGCTTTTTTGCAGTGTTCATCAGGATACATTTCATAGTCTATGTCATGAAGAACGCCTATTACTGTCCATTTTTCAACGTCTTCGCCATTTATTTTTGCAAAGTGACCCATTACACCGCCAACTGTAAGGGCATGTTTTAAAAGGCTTTCGCTTTTGTTATATTTTTTGAATATTTCAATAGCTTCGTCTTTTGTAGGTTTCATATAAAAACACCTCTTTTTTAATTATTCGCAGTTTAAGCCAGCTTTTTTGTAAAGTGTATAGAAATGATTTGTAGGGCCTACGCCTTGACCTATGGCAAATGAATGTTCAATAGCTGTTGTTATGTATTCTTTTGCACTTTTAACTGCTTCTTCAACAGTAAGACCATTTGCAAGGTTTGCAGCTATGGCAGAAGAAATTGTGCAGCCTGTACCATGAGTATTTTTTGTGTTTATTCTCTTGCCAGGAAGTTTTATCATTTTTTCACCGTCAAAAAGTATGTCTGTTGCATCATCTTCAAGATGACCGCCTTTTACAAATACATTTTTTGCACCCATTTCGTGTATTTTGCGTGCAGCTTTTTCCATAGCATCAAGGTTATCTATTTTCATGCCTGTTATAACCTCTGCTTCTGGAAGGTTAGGAGTAAGAACTGTTGCAAGTGGTATAAGACGTTTTATAAGAGCGTCTTTTGCTTCTGGCTGAAGAAGGTCAAAACCGCTTTTTGAAATCATAACAGGGTCTATAACAACATTTGCAGGTTTAT
>CALWHO010000033.1 GCA_944380405.1 uncultured Lachnospiraceae bacterium | reverse complement strand
ATAACGGAAGCACAGGCGGTAACGAAAATAATGGCAATAACGACAGCACAGGCGGTAACGAAAACAACGGCAGCTCAAGCGGATACAATGAAAGCTATGAAGCAAAAGTAATTGAGCTTGTAAATGCTGAAAGAACATCAAGAGGTTTATCGGCTCTTTCAATGAGCAGTGAGGCTTCAAAGGCAGCAGACGTAAGAGCTGAAGAAATAGTAACAAAGTTTTCTCATACAAGACCAGATGGAAGCAGCTGCTTTACTGTATTAAGCCAGATGGGCGTAAGTTACAAAAAAGCTGGCGAAAATATTGCCTATGGACAGAATTCTCCTGAAGAGGTTGTAAATGCTTGGATGAATTCACCATCACACAGAGAAAACATATTAAGCACTGGATTTAATGAAATAGGCGTAAGCAGTTATAAAGTTGGCTCAACAATATACTGGACTCAGATGTTTTTAGGAAGATAAATTTATAAAAAGGGAGTTCTATGGCTCCCTTTTTTGCAGTTGCTGAATTTGTAAGTCTATGCTAATATAATCTTGCTTATAAAAATATGGTTTTTTAAGGAGGATTTAAATGGAATATATAACAAAGCTGCTTAACTTGAATGTTGGATCATATTCAATGGAAAATATTTTCAGTGCTGTAATAGCATTTATTATATGCTATGTTGCTACAAAAATAATAATGTCTATTATTTCAAAAATGATTAAAAAGTCAAACCTTGATCCAACAATAACAAGATTTGCTTTGCCGGCTATAAGAGTAGTGCTTTATTTTATCACTCTTTTAATAGTTGCGGACAGTCTTAAAATACCTGTTGCTTCATTGCTGGCTGTATTTTCTGTGGCAGGTCTTGCAATTTCACTTTCTGTTCAGGATGCACTTTCTAATCTTGCAAACGGAATACTTATGATTATCGCCAAGCCTTTTGCAGTAGGTGATTATATAGATGCAGGCAATATATCTGGAACTGTTAAAGCAGTAGGGCTTATTTATACAACTATGGCAACTGTAGACAACAAAATCATATATGTTCCGAATAGCGACATATCAGCAGGCAAAATAGTAAACTATTCAAAGGAAGAGTTAAGAAGAGTTGATCTTAAATTTACAGCATCTTATGACAGCCCAGTTGAAACTGTAAAAGCTTCAATAGCAAAAGCTGTAGAAAGAACAGGTCTTTTCTTAAATGATCCTGAAGTTTTTATAAGTGTGTCTGCCTATAACGACAGCAACATAGAATATATTGTAAGGGCTTGGATTAAAAACGAGGATTATTGGAAAGGTTATTATGACCTTTTGGAAAATGTGAAAAAATCATTTGACGAAGACGGAGTAGAGATGACATATAACCATCTTAATGTACATGTAATTAACAAATAATAAAAAAGCCGACCGCCAAAAAAGCGGTCGGTTTGGTTTAAATTAAGAAAAATCAACATGCATATATGCAAAGTAATGAGTAAACATTGTAAGAGCCATTATAGCAAGGTTATAAACAGAAATGGCAGAAATCATAAATCTTTCTTTACTTTCAAATGTACGTTTTATATTGTTTTCCAAAACGTCGTATACAACTGGTGGAAGTGTGAATGCACAGCCAAAAAACATTATCCATCTAAAAGGTGTAATTGGAATTAAGTATGAAAGTATAATTGCTATTGGAAAATATATTCCTGTTATAAAGAAATGTTTTTTTGTAGTTTGATTTTGTGTGCGTATTTCGGCAATATATTCTTCATCAAGTGCACCTTCGTTTTCGTTACATAACTTTTCAAGAGTTTTATAAATATTCATAGATACAGCAAAGCCTGCAATCCAAAGTATAAGCTCAATAATTAATATCATTTTTTTAACCTCCAACAATATAATCACATACAAATAATTATATTTCTCGGGTAATTTTTTGTCAACATTATATATTATTTGCCTTTTTTTAAGTATTTTAAAAAATAAGAAACAAAAATACATATATGGGCTTTTGTTACAAATTTATTAATATTTAGCCGCCTTTGTTGAATATAAAATATTATATAAGTATAATAAAACAGTTGAAAAAAAGAAAAATTGGGAGAGAAGCTTATGAAAAAAATAATTTCACTTATTGCTGCTGTTATTATAGCAGTTTCATCAATAGCTGTTACTGCTTCGGCACAGGATAGCTCAGAAATGAGAGGGGCTTGGATGGCTACTGTTTATAACATCGATTTCCCTTCAACAAAAAATAATGTTCAGGCACAGAAAGACGAGTTTACTCAAAAGCTTGATACATTAAAAAATGCAGGTATTAATGCGGTATTTGTTCAGGTTAGACCAAGCGGTGACGCACTATATAAATCTGCAATTAACCCATGGAGCAGTGTCCTTACTGGCACACAAGGCGTAGACCCAGGATATGACCCTATGGCTTTTATGATTGAAGAAGCACACAAAAGGGATATGGAATTTCATGCATGGCTTAATCCATACAGAGTAACAACAACAGGAACAGACACATCTGTACTTGCCAATTCAAACCCTGCAAAACAGCATCCAGACTGGCTTATTAACTATGGCGGAAAACTTACATTTGACCCATCAAATGACAATGTAAAAGAGCTTATATGTGATACAGTTGAAGAAATAGTTAAAAACTATGACGTAGACGGAATTCATTTTGATGATTATTTTTATCCAAATGGTTTTCCTCTTAGAGATGGTGAAACAGCTCAGGACAGAATAAATGATGTTTCTGAAATGATTAAAATGGTATATGACACTGTTAAAAAATGTGATAGTAGTGTTGATTTTGGTGTAAGCCCTATGGGTATTTGTGTAAACACAGACACATTTAGAGGCAGTGAAAGCGTTTCAGCCGTTTATGCAGACCCAAGACAGTGGATTGAAGGCGGATACATAGATTATATTATTCCTCAGATTTATTGGGAAACAAACCACTCAACAGCACCTTATGAAAGCGTTTTAAAATGGTGGAATGATGTTGTTGATGGAACAGATGTAGAGCTTTATGTAGGCGAAGGTTTATACAAAGATGTTATTTCAGCTGAAATAGATACTCACCTTAACATAGATAAAAAGTACGAAAATGTTTCAGGTAATGTTTATTACAGCACAAAAAACATAATTGCTAACCTTTCAGGCTGCACAGATTCTCTTAAGGCGTTCTATTCTTTAAACCCTCAGACACCTTCAACAGATAACAGCCAGAATAACAGCAATAACAATAATAATAGTAACAATAATAGCAGTTCATCAAATAATACTGAAGTAAAGACAGTTACAGCACTTGCTACAAATTCTTCTGTGCTTGTTAATGGCGAAGAAATGGTATTTGAAGCATATAACATAGATGGCTATAACTACTTTAAACTTAGAGATATTGCCTATGTTCTTTCAGGCAGTGAAAAGCAGTTTGATGTAACATGGGATAACTCAAAAGAAGCTATAAATATTGAAACTAATAAGCCTTATACTGTTGCAGGCGGTGAGCTTGAAAAGGGTAATGGAGCTTCAAAAACTGCCGTAACATCAACAGCAGACATTTATCTTAACGGCAGCAAAGTTACAATGGATTCATACAACATAGACGGCTACACATATTACAAATTAAGAGATGTGGCAAAGGCAGTTGATTTTGCTGCCATATGGAGCGAAAACACAAACACAATAGGCATAGTTACACTTTTTGGCTATGAAGAATAATTGAAAATATTTTAAGGAATAATAACAAATAGGCTTTCTTATTAGTTTTAATTAAGAAAGCCTATTTTTATGTTTAAATAAGGCACTATTTAAAATACATAGCGGTTTTTATGTTGACAAGACTTAAATTTATCTATTAGAATATGAAAATACATTATTTTTATTTGAAAGGATGAAAAAAATGACTGGAAAAGAAAAATTCAGCGGCAGCAGCGAATATGTTGTATCTGACGAGCTTATGAGAGCTGTAAACATAGCAATGGCACTTGAAAAACCACTTTTAATCAAAGGTGAACCAGGTACTGGAAAAACTATGCTTGCCGAAGCTATATCTAAATCACTTAACAAAGACCTTGTTATTTGGAATATTAAATCAACTACAAAGGCTCAGGACGGTCTTTATGTATATGACGTTGTTCAGCGTCTTTATGACAGCCAGCTTGGTGGCGAAGGCGTAGACGACATTAAAAAATATGTTAAGCTTGGAAAACTTGGCGAAGCTTTTAGCAGCGAAGAACAGGTAATTCTTCCTATTGACGAAATTGATAAGGCAGACCTTGAATTCCCTAACGACCTTCTTTGGGAGCTTGACAAAATGGAATTTTATATTCCTGAAACA
>CALWHO010000032.1 GCA_944380405.1 uncultured Lachnospiraceae bacterium | reverse complement strand
GAAATAAACCTTAAATTTATATACATACTTTCCAATATTATTTTTTAATGAATATACCATAGCATTAAAAAATTCAGATGCATCTAATATTTCCAGTATTTTGTCTGGAGTAAATTTATAGTTTGGCACCTGTGAAAGCATATTTCTTGGTTCTTCAACAGAAAGTATTTCTGCACCAAATGGTGTAAGTGTATAGTAATTACAGCAGCTGAAAATTTCACCTGTAAACTCCATATCCATAGCCAGTACAGGAAGAACACAGTCACCTTCTCTGTAAATATTGAAAGGGTAGTAGTATAGAGTATTTAATATGTGCATATAGTTGCATAAAGGTCCTAAAAGCCATTTGCCTACACAGCTGCCTAAAAATATTGCAGATGAAATAAGGGACTGTTCGTCATCAGTAAGGGTGTCTTTATGGACTATTGATGAAAGGTCATCAAAGCAAAGACCTGTATTTGTAAATATGGTTTCTACAATATCGTCTGTTATGGAATAGTCATATATAAATGTAAGAATATCTTTTTCGGTAATGTCTTCTGGTGATAGTTCCAACTCATATATAAGCTTTTCTCTTGCAATTTTTACAGCTTCATCAAAAACTATTTTCATAGCTTCAAATACAGAAAGAGAAAAGAAATTTAATGTATTTTCTTTGTTCTGGGTATAAACTGTTGTGCCTATGGAAGGCATTTTTGAAATAAGATTTAATCTTTCTGCCATTATAAGAAGATATTCTATATAATATGGGTCATCTATATTAAGCTTTTGTCTAAATGCCTTATTTTTGTTGTACCATGATTTATCATGGGCAAATACAATACCGTATGGACTACAAAAATCACAAAATGATTTTAAATCGTTTAAAAATGAGCTGTTTTCATTTGATTCTATTTTATGTGAAAACGAAAAGCTGCCATCAATATTATCATGTGAAATAGTTATATGGTGCAAAGCCTTTTGAGAAAAGTTACTGTTATATACATTTGAAACTATATTAGCAGGAGACAGATATGTTTCATTAACTAATGATGAATTATACCATTTATAAAAAAGCTGTGATGAAAAACGCAATAAATACCCCTTTTCATTTGGAGAAAGGGTAGAGGCATATTTTTCATATTCTTTTGTAAACTCATTTAATAATACAGATATTGATTCTGGTATTTTGTTTGTCATATTATGCATTTTTCTCCTATAAATATAAGTACTATTGTAGCAGAAACGATGATTTTTACAAGTACAATAAATATGGAATAATGGTTTATTATATGGTAAAGTTACCTTAACAAATAATAAAGGAGGCTTATATGAAGGGAATAATATTTGACCTTGATGGAACATTGATAGACTCCATAGGTGTATGGAAAAAAGTTGATGAAAAGGTTCTGGCAAGGCATGGAGTTAAAATTGACAGTAATTTTAGAGAAGAAATTAAAATGATGACTTACACACAGTGTATTGAATACATAATTGAAAAATATAAAATTAAAAAAACATTCACACAAATGGAAGAAGAGTGTACAGATGAAGCAATGTAGCAGTACAGTAATGTTAGTAAAGCTAAAAAAGGAGCAGAAAATTTTATTTATACTATGAAAAAACAAGGCATAAAACTATCCGTTGCTACAAGCTGCAATAAAGATATGTGCGAAGCTGTTTTGAAAAATAACGGCTTATATGACTATTTTGATGCCTTTGCATACTGTGAAGAAGAAGGTGTAGACAAAAATACTTCTGATATTTATATTAAGGCGGCAGAAAAAATGCAACTTGTGCCTGAAAAATGTATAGTGTTTGAAGATATTGCAAAAGCTGCAGAAAATGCGGCAAAAGCAGGCATGAAAGTAATAGGGATGGCAGACAATGAAAACGCCAAGGAAGCCGTTTTTCTGGAAAAAATATGCGTTGATGTTGTGCATAATTTTGATGAAGTGCAGGAAAAAATTGTAAAATATATATAATTGTGTAATTGTAAAAACAATGTAAAGTTGAAATCAATTACTATCTTTTGACCAATATATACAATTATAATTGAAAATTTTGTATAATATTATGTTGAAAAAAATAATAAAGTAATGTAAAATAGCTATAGGTTTTGCATGGGACAAATTAATGTTATGGTTTGATGCTTACCATTTCATTATATTTGACTTGTGTTTAATCATTATTGTCACACAAAAATACAGAGGCTGGGGTATGAAAAAAACTTTTGTATGATGTATGACAATTAAAAATCTGCATTATATGCAGAAAAATATTGTTTCATGTTTTTACGTGAAAGAGAGGTAAAGAATTACATTTATGTGATTCTTGTTGTCGTGTGTATGGTCCATACATGCGATAGTAAAAAGCAGTGTGGTTTAATTGCTTTATGCGGATTATTTTATTTTTGTATTGTTATGTTTAATAATACGTATTTTTTATTCAAGTATTGCCGAATTTATATTATTTTGGCAAAAAGTGTTGTTTTATTTAAAAATCATAATGAAAAATGAAAAACAGTGCCCATAATATGTTTTTACATATAGTTTTTCAAAATGAGATTATGACCATTGAATTTTTTTATGACAGCTCGATTTCTTATCTGATATTTTAAACAGATATACTTGATTTTATCCGTGTTTTGTTTTTAAACCAAAAAATTATTTAGTTCACAATATTATTTCACTGCTTTTTTTGGGAATATTATTCCCATTTTTGCCTTATGGCAAACGAAATTATACTTTTATTAAAATGTCTGTCAGACTAAAGTGGTCAGTCGACAGAGTTAGGAGGGGCAATTTTGAATAACGGTTTTAAAAAGTTTTTAGACAACTTTGAAGGCTATTGCTGTGTAGTATTCCTTATGGCTATGTCAGCTATTATTATTCTTCAGGTTTTCTTCAGATTCGTTGTAAAAGGATCACTTCCATGGTCCGAAGAAGCATCAAGATATCTTCTCGTTTGGACAGCTTTCATAGGCGGTGCTTATGGTGTTAGAAGAGGCGCTCACATCGGTATCGAAGCATTCGCTCTTCTTCTTCCTAAGAAAGCTCAGAAAGTTCTTACACTTTTCATCAACATTGTAAGCTTATTTGTTTGTGTACTTGTTTGCAAATACGGTTTTGAAATCGTTAGCACACAGCTTGCAAGCGGTCAGCTTTCACCAGCTATGCGTATCCCTATGGGCTATGTTTACTCAGCTATTCCAATTGGTATGATTTTCTTTATTATCAGATATATTCAGGAAATTATATCTGAAATTAAGAGCTTTAAAAACCATGGAAAGGAGGCTGCTGAATAATGTCCACATACTTATTCGTAACATTTGCTATTACAGCTATTTTAGGCTTCCCTATTTGGGTTGTGCTTGCTGCATCAAGCTTTGTTGCTCTTACATTTGGTAGCGCAACAATACCTGTAACAGTTGTAGTTCAGAGACTTTTCACAGCTGTTGACTCATTCCCAATACTTGCAGTTCCACTTTTCATGATTGCAGGTAACCTTATGGAAGCCGGCGGTATTTCAAAAAGACTTATTGACTTCTGTGATGCCCTTATCGGTGGTGTTACAGGTGGTCTTGCTATGGCAGCCGTATTAACATGTATGTTCTTTGCTGCTATTTCAGGTTCAGGTCCTGCTACAGTTGCTGCTATCGGTGGTATCATGATTCCATCTATGGTTGAACAGGGGTACGACAGAGCATTCTCAGCTGCCGTTATGGCTGTTGCTGGTGCTATCGGCGTTATCATCCCACCATCTATTCCTATGGTTAACTTCGGTGTTGTTGGTGGTGTATCTATTTCAACACTTTTCGCAGCAGGTTTCGGTCCTGGTATCTTAGTTGGTATTTCTCTTATGATCGTTTGCTACTTTACATCAAAGAAGCACGGTTATGGCGTAAAGAGAAAATTCAGCTTCTCACACGTTCTTTCAACATTCAAGAGCGCTTTCTGGGCACTCTTAATGCCATTTATCATCCTTGGCGGTATTTATGGCGGTGTCTTCACACCAACAGAAGCTGCTGGTATTGCCGTTGGTTATGGTTTAATTGTAGGTCTTTTCATCTACAGAGAAATGAAAGTAACAGACCTTCCACGTCTTTTCATGGAAGCTTCTAAATCAACAGCTATGATTATGATGATCATTGGTACATCATCAGGCTTCAGCTGGTTACTTACAGCAGAAAGAATTCCTGATGCTATCGCTTCTGGTATTCTTGGTCTTACACAGAGCAAGATCGCAGTTCTTATGCTTATCAACGTACTTCTTCTTATCGTTGGTTGTCTTATGGAAACACAGGCTGCTATCATCATCCTTACACCAATCTTCTTACCAATCGTAACATCACTTGGTGTAGATCCTGTTCACATCGGTATCATCAAGGTAATTAACCTTGCAATCGGTATGTCAACACCTCGTCTTGGTGTTAACCTCTTCGTTGCTTGTGGTGTTGCTAAGATTACTATTGAACAGATTATGAAAGCTATTGTATGGCTTCTTATTGCAAACATCATTGCTCTTTTACTTGTTACATACATCGAACCAGTTTCAATGTTTATACCAAATCTTCTTGGAGCATAATAAGTTTAAAATTAAAGAGATATGCCAAAGGCATATCTCTTTTTTTGTGTCCAAATATATGGTATAATTTAATATGTTACTTTGCTAATAAAGGAGGAGATGAAAATGGTATATATTTACTATCCTAAATGCAGTACATCTCAAAAAGGAAAAAAATGGCTTGATGAGCATGGTTTGAAATATGAAGACAGAAATATTAAGGAAGAAAATCCTACAGCTGATGAGCTTAGACACTTTATTGAAATAAGCGGATTACCTATTAAAAAGTTTTTTAATACAAGTGGTCTTTTATATAAGTCAATGGGTTTAAAAGATAAACTTTCAGAAATGTCATTTGATGAACAAATAGAACTTTTGTCTACAGACGGAATGCTTGTAAAAAGACCAATTGTTTATACAGGAGATAAGGTTTTGGTTGGTTTTAAAGCTGATGAATGGGAAGAAAAGTTATTGTAATTTTTATATGAGTTTTATATTGAGATATTGTTAAAAATTACTTGAAATTATTGATAAAAAATGGTATATTCTACAATGTGAAAACAAATGTATATGTGAGAAAAACTTGGAGGTGCGCTTAATGAAAGCGGACAAGAATTTTTATATTGTGGATAAAGCTGTTTTGCCAGAAATTTTCCTTAAAGTTATGGAAGTAAAAAAGCTTCTTGAAAGTCATAGAGAAAAAACTGTTCAAGATGCTGTTAATAAGGTTGGCATAAGCAGAAGTGCTTTTTACAAGTACAGAGATGCAGTTTTTCCTCTTTATGAAAACACAAGAGGCAAAACAGTAACTTTTTTTATTAGCCTTGATGATACAAAGGGCGTTCTTTCTAATGTGCTTAATACTATAGCATATTTTGAAGGCAATGTGCTTACTATTAATCAAAATATTCCTATTAACGGAATTGCTAACGTAACTATAACAATAGAAACTGATGCCATGATATCAGATATAGGTGATGTTATGGATAAGATTGAGAAAATAACAGGAGTTCAGTCACTTAAAATTATAGCAAGGGAGTAATGCATATGATAGGTGTAGCAGTATTAGGATATGGTACAGTTGGCTCTGGAGTTTATGAAGTATTAAAATTAAATGCAGACTCTATTAAAAGAAAAGCAGGAGAAGAACTTAAGGTATTAAATGTTCTTGACTTAAGAAATTTTCCTGGTGACGAAGTTGAAAATGTTCTCACTCATGATTATGAAGATATACTTAACAATGATGATATAAAAATTATTGCTGAGGTTATGGGCGGAGTTGAACCAGCATTTACATTTTCTAAAAAAGCACTTATGAAAGGTAAAAGTGTAGTTACAAGTAATAAAGCTCTTGTAGCAGCCCATGGTCCAGAGCTTATGAAAATTGCCAAAGAAAATAACGCAAATTACCTTTTTGAGGCAAGCTGTGGCGGCGGCATACCTATAATAAGACCTCTTTGTGTATCTCTTACTGCTGATAAAATAAACAGTATTAAGGGTATACTTAACGGCACAACAAACTTTATACTTACTAAAATGACTGAAGAAGGCAAGGATTTTAATGAAGTGCTTAAAACTGCTCAAAGTCTTGGCTATGCAGAAGCAGACCCAACAGCAGACATAGAAGGTCATGACCCTTGCCGTAAAATTGCCATATTGTCATCTCTTGCATTTGGCAAAACTGTTGATTTTAATAAAATTTATACAGAAGGCATTACAAAAATTACTGATAAAGATATTAATTATGGTAAGAAACTTAACTCAGTTATAAAACTTATTGGTTCCAGCAATAAAATTGGTGACAGTATTTCAGCTATGGTTGCTCCTTTCCTTTTTAATGAAAAGCATCCATTAGCTTCTGTAAATAATGCTTTTAATGCTATTTTTGTAAACGGCAATATGAGCGGTGACACTATGTATTATGGCAGTGGTGCAGGTAAGCTTCCTACAGCAAGTGCTGTTGTGGCAGACATTATTGACTGTGCTTTGCACTTAGGCAAAAATGTGCCTATTGACTGGGATTGTGACAGCTCTATGGATGTTCTGCCTATAGATGATGTTCCAGTAAAAGCCCTTATAAGAGTAGCTTATGAAGATATTGAAAATGCTAAAAAAGCAGTTTATGATGTATTTGGCACAGAGGTATTTATAGACCTTGACGAAGGTGATGACGAATTTGCTTTTATTGCAGAAAATGAAACAGAAGGAAGCATTAAAGAAAAGAAAGAAAAATTATCTTCTTTTGCAGCTGTAAAAGAAGTAAGAAATATGATACGTATGGAGGGATAAAAAGTGGGAATGAAGCACATTATAGTTCCTGCAACATCTGCCAATATGGGTTCTGGTTTTGACAGTATTGGTATTGCATTTCAGAAATATAATCATTTATGGTTTGTAGAGATTGAAGAAGGATTGCAGATACTTGTTAATAAAAAGCATGATATTACAATACCTACTGACGAATCTAACCTTATTTATAAGACAATGAAGGATTTTTATGATATGATAGGTAAGCCTATGCCAGGAATACGTCTTATACAGGAAGACTACATACCTCACACAAGAGGTCTTGGAAGCAGTGCTGCCTGCATAGTGGCTGGTCTTATGGCTGCTAATGATTTATCAGGCTGTCACTACAGCAAAGAAGAACTTGCACAGATAGCAGCTAAAATAGAAGGACACCCTGACAACAGTAACCCTGCTCTTTTGGGTGGTATGGTTGTAGGTGCTCTTGATGATAAGGAAATGCGTCATGTTAAGCTTACTATGCCTGAAAATCTTACATTTGCAGTTATGGTGCCTAACTTCCCTCTTTCAACAGAGACATCAAGAGGTATTCTTCCAGAAGAAGTTAAAAGAACAGATGCCGTATTCAACTCATCAAGAGCTGCACTTCTTGTTGCAAGTATGATTACAGGCAATATTGATAATCTCAAAATGGCTATGGACGACAGAATTCATCAGCCATACCGTATGCATCTTATACCTGGTATGATGGAAATATTTGCAGAAGCAGATAAGTTTGGTGCTAAGGCATCTTACTTAAGTGGTGCCGGTCCATCTCTTGTAAGTGTAATTACAGATGATATGGTAGACGAATTTGCTATTAAAATGAATAACTATTTAAGCACAATTCCAAACAAGTGGGAGCTTGAAATTCTTAAGCCTGACACTGAAGGTGCAAGAATAGTTTCAGAGTAGGAGGATAATAAAAAATGTTGGTAGTACAAAAATACGGCGGAAGTTCCGTTGCCAATGCCGAAAGAATATTTAATGTGGCTGGCAGAATTACAGAAACATACGACAAAGGAAATGACGTCGTAGTAATTTTATCTGCACAGGGTGACACAACAGACGACCTTATTGAAAAGGCAGCTGAAATTAACCCTGATGCATCAAGAAGAGAAATGGATATGCTCCTTTCAACAGGTGAGCAGCAGTCAGTTGCCCTTATGGCTATGGCTCTTAGCAAAATGGGCTACAAAGCAATTTCTCTTAATGCTTTCCAGGTAGGTATAGAAACAACTCCTGATTACAGTGTTGCTAAAATTTCTAAAATTTCTGATGAAAGAATTAAAAAAGAGCTTGCTGAAAAGAAAATAGTTCTTGTAACAGGCTTTCAGGGATATAATGAATATTTTGATGTAACAACACTTGGCAGAGGCGGTTCAGATACATCTGCCGTTGCCATTGCAGCTGCTTTAAAGGCTGATTTATGCGAAATTTATACAGACGTTGATGGTGTTTATACATCAGACCCAAGAATTGTAAAAGATGCACAGAAAATGAAAGAAGTAAGCTTTGACGAAATGAGTGAGCTTGCATCTCTTGGTGCAAAGGTACTTCACACACGTTCTGTTGAAGTAGCACAGAAATTCGGCGTTAATCTTGTAGTTCGTTCAAGTCTTACAAAAGCAGAAGGCACAGTTGTTAAGGAGGGTAAAGATATAATGGAAACAGTTCTTGTAAGAGGAGTTGCTTCAGATAAAGATGTTGCAAAGGTAGTAGTAAAAGATGTTGCTAACGGCACAGACAAAACATTTAAAATTTTCTCAGCTTTAGGAAAGGCTAGCGTATCGGTTGATATGATTAGCCAGTACCCAACAGAAAATGGTACATATACAGTTGAATTTACAATTAACAAAGACGATACAAGCGTAGCTGTTAAGGCTCTTAATGAAGCAGGTTACAGCAACGTAACAGCAGAAACAGGCATGGCTAAAGTTTCTATCGTTGGTACAGGTATGGCTACACATCCAAACGTAGCTTGCGATATGTTTGAAGCTCTTGCTGATGCAAACATCGAAGTAGACTTTATTGCTACATCAGAAATCAGAATTTCTGTACTTGTAGCTGAAAGTGATGTAAATGCAGCACTTGTTGCACTTCACGACAAGTTTGAACTTGGCAAATAATTTTTTAATATAAGTTTTGTACTGCCTGATATTTTTTCAGGCAGTATTTTTTACACTTTTGTTTACAGGTAAATATTGGAAGGAGAAAACATGGAAAATTTGGTATTTGCCCTTAATTCCACAGTGCCTATATTTATTACAATGATAATAGGTATGTTTCTTAGAAAAGTTGGAATTATGGACGAGGATTTTACTAAAAAAGCCAATAACTTCGTTTTTAAGGTTGCTCTTCCTTGTCTTCTTTTTAAGGATTTAGGAGGACAGGACTTTGTTTCTGTATGGGACGGAAAATTTGTTGCCTTTTGCTTTATAGTTACAATAGTAAGTATTGCTTTTTCATGGGTTATATCAAATGGTCTTAAAGACAAAGGCGATAAGGGCGAGTTTATACAGGCTACTTACAGAAGTAGTGCTGCAATACTGGGCATAGCTTTTATAGAAAACATATATGGCGATGCTGGTATGGCTCCTATGATGATTATAGGCAGTGTGCCTCTTTATAATATTATGGCTGTTGTTGTGCTCTCATTTACAAGCCCTGAGGTTGAAAGCCTTAATGCTGCCACAATTAAAAAGACTTTATGGGGTATTATAACAAACCCAATAATACTTGGTATTATAGTGGGTCTTTTGTGGTCTCTTTTAAATCTGCCATATCCATACTTACTGCAAAAGACAGCAGAAAACATGGCAGTGCTTACAACACCTTTAGGTATACTTGCTATGGGAGCAGCTTTTGATTTTAAAGAGGCAGGAGGCAAGGTTAAATCTGCATTATGTGCTTCTTTTGTTAAGATAATAGGCTTTGTAGTTATATTTATGCCTATTGCTATTAAGCTTGGATTTAGAAATGACCAGCTTGTAGCAATACTTATTATGCTTGGCTCACCTACAACGGTAAGTGCGTATATTATGGCTAAAAATATGGGACATAAAGGTACTCTTACGGCAAATGCCGTTCTTTTCACAACTCTTGGCTGTGCAGTTACACTTACACTTTGGTTATTCTTACTTAAAGGCGGTAATTTTATTTAAAATAAAAAAGAGCTGGAACACTGATAAAAAGTGTTCCAGCTTTTTTATTTTATCTGCTGTAATAGGTATTAATTATATTTTGGAATGTTTCAGGGAGGTCTTCGTAACCAAACTCTATTGTTGTTTGATATATATTTCCATTTTTTGTGTGGAAGAAAATCTCAAAAGAACCTCTGCTGTCTCTTAATATTTGATTATTGTATGCATTTTGAGTATATTTGAGAATATCCTGTATTTCTTCTTTATCATATGTTACATAGCTATACATGCTTTCGTCTATTGTCATAGGATTATCGTATTCCATGTCATATGATTTTTTTGTATATACCGTTGCACTTCCAACGCCTTCTGATGGCTGATAGTTGTATACATATACATCTATACCAATAGCTTCTATTTCATCAGCAGCAAGATCTATATCATATCCAAGTTCCATAAGAACGTCTATTGTATTTACAAACTTATCAGTTATATAGTATGTTTCGCTTTCTGTAATAGAACGGGAGCTGGCTGGATATTTTCTGCCTGACTCGCTTGTGCCGTCTTTAGAATAGTTTACATTTAATCTTATAGGTGGATATGACTGTCTGTCATATACCCATGTAAAGTCGTCATACTTTAAAGTCATTAAATCCTGCTGAAGGGCAGATACAATCATATCTATTTCATTTTGCTTATCTGTTGAAATATAATAGCTGTCAAAGTAGCTGAAATCAACAGAATGAATATTTTTTTCTGTTCCATCTAAAATCGGATAACGATATGCTCTATATATATCTGATTCAAATATTGGTGCAAGAAGATCTTTATCTTCATCATAATTTATTGCGTAAGTTCTCTTTATCTGTGAGCCGTTATTAAGTGTGTATATTATAGGAAGATACTGGTCATAGATATAGTCCTGTGTATAACCATGGGCTACTTTAGCTTCATGGAGAGCCAAAACATTTGCTATATCTTCTGGTGTAGTCATTTCAGGGTTTAAAACATCATCATAGTATACTTTTTCGCCCATTGAATATCTGTAAGAACCTATAGAATTAGGCTCTACAACAGATACACTTTTAATATCTTCCATTGCAGGTACTCTTTTTTCAAATCCTGTAATATCAAATTTTATTGTGACAAATACTGCAACTACAAAAACTACATATACAATTAAGTGCTTTGTAATGCCTTTTAAAGAAAAACTCTTTTTTGAAAGCATAAAAGCTATAATAAGACCAACAATACCAAATGGAAGCATTACAAATATTGCTACGGATGAGTCGATACTGTTAATTCCTATAAAGTATGCATATCCTAAAAGACCAAAGCATACTGCTGCACAGAATATAAATATTGGCTTAAGTTTTGGAAATGAAAGTATTTCGCCGTAGTTTTCAAGTTTTCTTATTTTATATAATAAACCGCCTATTATAAGGAGCAGTGCAGATAAGATTATATAAATAAGACATTTATAACTCATAAGTTCACTTGGGAATATATAAATATATTCTGTGTACTGCAAAAGATTTTCACTGTAGTAGCCATAAAGGTTTTGTGACAGGAAAAAGTCTGTAAATGCAAGTATGAAAAATGGTACAAGAGCGAATATTCCTGAAAAAGCAAGGCTTGCAACAGCAT
>CALWHO010000031.1 GCA_944380405.1 uncultured Lachnospiraceae bacterium | reverse complement strand
GTGTGCTCTTCCGATCTGTGCGATTTGTCAAAATATACTTTACAGATAGACTGTTCCAGCTTCCATTCCCATCATCATAGTTACTGGACAATCCCTTGGAGCGAGCATATTGAATCGGCATAGGAATGTTGTTCTCATTTAAATAGCGAACAATCGCAGTGATTCCCATCCCATCAGCAAACAACTTGAAAATGCTCTGTTCAATGGCCGCTGCTTCAGAAACAGGAATAATCTGGCCAAATTCCTTCTTGGATTTTTGGTATCCGAACGGAGTCCGAGGACCAATGAACATTTCGCGCTGGGCCTTCATGTCCAAGGCAAATGCTGTTTTGTTTTTAATGTCAATTGCGACTTGTTCATTAAACACATTCGTCAGCGGGATCCGGATTTGGGAGCGTTTGGGTATGGATTGATCAGTCAGACCGCTAACCGTATCAAATTGATCTGTAACAGATACAAATCGTACATTTTTCATTGGGAAGAATTTTTCAATGTAATACCCAACTGTTATGTGGTTACGACCAACGCGGGATAGATCCTTTACAATGACGCATTCAATCTTACCGGCAGAAATATCTTTGAGCAGCTGCTGAAAAGCTGGGCGCTGAAAGGTGCTGCCGCTATACCCGATATCCACATAAAAATTTGAAATTGGGAGTTCGTGCTGCTCGGCCCACAGAGCAATAATTTTCTTTTGATTTTCAATAGAATGACTCTCTACACAGTCATTGACTGATAGACGAGCATATCCCACTGTCATCGGAAACTCTGTTGGAAGATGCTCAACCACTTGGATTTGTTTACGACTTTTCCGTGCCATAATAGCCTCCTTAACATACAGAATATCGTGTTGGTAGGTTAATTGCAATGAGAATTAGGTAGGATGCAGAAAAGGCTGCGGAGCAATCTCCACAGCCTTTTTGTCGTTAATATACCATATTCTCATTTGTCGATTCCATGACCTTCATCCATTTTCCGCTTCCACGAGCTTAGGCACAGCCACGCCAGTCTGTTGGTGGAGATGGGGTTCTCACCTTTGCTGATTGCGGAACGTCTGGGACATGAGCGAGTACAGACGACAATGGATACATACAGTCACCTGTACCCGAACAAGCAAGTCGAGGTAGCCAATCAGCTGGACAGTTTAGCCTTCTAATCCCTCTAGCTACAAAAAATCAGCCTGATGTAGCCATTTTGTAGCCAGTAAAAAGCAAGAATCCCGAAAACCCCTGTATTTCCAAGGGGTTTCGGGACTCGATAACCGTTAATTTATTATTCCCACTCTTTAATGTTATTATAGCGACAAATGCACCTACTGAATTTTGTTCATTTGAATACCATCATCTGGTAGTCGATACTCTTGAGAAAATCTGCATGTTCTATACATAAAATCCCCCATATACAACTTAACGGTAAATTACCTTCCAACATTCATGAGCATATAAAAAATCCAAATAATACAGTAGATTCATCTCATATTAATTATAACAGTTCTTGATAATTTTGAAGATTTAAAAAATTCAAAAGAAAACAATATTTTGCTGCATTGATGCTGAAAGAAAAAAAACGCATGTTTCTTCATTTTCAAAACATGCGGGTTTTTTATTTTATAATAAATGTCAATCGTTCTATTTTGTTACATCCATATGTACCGTTGACTTACTTATTCCAAACTTCTTTGCCGTTTCCCTTACAGTTGCATTTGTATTTACAATAAATTTTGCCACCTCAACGGCTCTTTCCTCAATATAACTTTTCAATATAAATAACTTCCTAAAACTTGGTTAATAATTTATATTCATTTTTTGGGAAAAGTATACGGGAAAATAGATATAGTAAATAAATACTTTTATTTTTTATATCTATTAGTTGGCTTACATTTATTAATTTTTTCCACATTAAATTTTAATAATCAATTTTTCTATTAAATTCAAATGTCTTTATAAAATCTGCTTTCTGTTCATCTGACCAATCTTTCCTATCATTAACACTATCAATTATGTATTTATAATATTCTTTATTTAATTTATTATCAAAAATAATGTTATGTAACAAATTTAAAAAATCAGTCATATTCATCACCCTATTGCAAATTTAAAAGCATTGAAAATATTTATAAATATTATCAGCAATATAAATTTTCTCAAAAGCTTTTCCACTTTTTTTGAATCTATTTTTTTCGATATCTCTCCTCCTATAATCGCTCCCCCTACACCGCCTGCAAGCATTAATATAAAACTTGCTGCTGAAAAACTTGGTATTGAATTATCTATAAAAGACATACATAAACTTGCTGCTTGAGAAAACATAATTGTGTAAATGGAATTTTTTGCAGCTTCTTTTGCATCCATTGAAAAACATAAGAATAATATTGCAATATTATTAGGGCCTCCTCCAATACCCAAAAAAGAAGATATTATACCTAATAAAACACCAATAATAACACATATAAATGAGCTTTTTATATTATAAGATTTGATTTTTTCTTTATTAACAACATATAAATATACACCAACTGTTATAATAACAAGCAACAATGCCTGTATAAGTCCAAGTATATTTTCATTATTAAAATATGTCTGAACAAATTGAAAAAGCTTTTTTCCTGTTATTCCTCCAATAACAGAGCCAATAGCTAAAGGAGTACTGATCTTAAAATCTAACTTTACACCATCATTTCTTCCTTTGAATAACGATACAACAGACATTGTGAGAACTGTACATCCCGAAAGAAAGCTTATAACGCTTACAGGCAAAATACCTATAGCATCAAGAACAGGCTTTATAACAACTCCCCCACCAAAGCCTACAATAGCACCTATTGTAGAAGCACATACACTTACAATAAATAAAATAATATTCATTTTTATCACTTCCTATGCTAATAAAATATCGTCTTTAAAAGTATTAAGTATTACCTTTAAAAACGATATTTTTTACACCATTTAAATTTTAAAATTAATATTAAACCTTTTTTATATCCATACAGCAGTTTTTAAATTTATATCCACTTCCGCAAGGACATGAATCATTTCTGTTTAAGCTACTTTCAAAGTCATAAATATATTTTTTTGAATTTAATATATCTTTTTTTAGGCTTATAAATTTTTCATGGCTGTATTCAAAAAACATTTTATATCCTTCACAGAAATAAGATTTATTTTCAATACCTATTCTATTTTTACGGCAATCTCCAAAACATAAACCCTTCCATTTGCATTTTTTACAGTCTTCATTAACATATTTCCATTTTACTAACTTAAACTCTAAAAGGTCAGGATTCTTTTCTAAATCAGAAAAATCTATGGTATTTATATTTCCCATATAATTACTGTTTTCAACAAAAAAATCACAAGGGAATATGTCTCCGTTATACTCAATAACAGGGGCAACAGCACAGCTTGGCATATAGGAACAGTTTACGCCTTTATATGTAACATAGGAGATAAGTGTTTCTTCAAAAAACCTTACATATGTGTCAGGTTTTCCACCGTTATACCATAAATCAAAAGTATCACACAAAAACTTTCCATACTCTTTAGAAGTCATACAAAAATCTCTTACTTTGCCATTCTCATCAATTTCCAAACAAGGTATAAACTGCATATAGTCACAGCCATTTTTCTTTAAAAAAGAATAGATTTCTTTGCCCTTTCCTGCATTTTTATTTGTAATCACACAAAGAATATTAAACTCTATGCCATATTTTTTAAGCAAATTAACAGCATTTAAAACGTTTTTTGAAGTTCCTTTTCCACTATAATCAACTCTAAAATAGTCATTTATTTCTTCTGTTCCATCAAAGCTTAAACCAACAAGAAAATTGTTGTCTTTTAAAAATACACAGAACTCCTCATCCAAAAGTAAACCGTTTGTCTGTATGGAATAATGTATATTTTGTCCTGGTAATATAACTTCATTAACCTTTTCTACGAAATTTTTAAAAAAGTCAATACCGCAAAGTGTAGGTTCTCCGCCTTGAAAAACAATACTATAGTTGCCCTTTCCCTGACTTAAGAATTTCTCTATAATATTGTTCATTGTGTCATTGCTCATTCTATGAACAGAGTCATTAAACATTTGAGATTTACATTTATAAAAACAATATGTGCAGTTCATATTACAATCAGGTCCTGCAGGTTTTATTAGCAAAGAATTAATCATATCCATTCCCCCATAACTGAAGAACTTTAAGCCATAGCTTTTTTCTTTTTACTGTCTTTATAAGTTTTAATAACAGTAAGTAATATAGAAATAAATGTTAAAACAAGAAAAGCTCCTGAAATAGGGTTTGTGAAGAATGGAGCTATTTCTCCATTTGAAAACATAAGAGATCTTCTGAAATTTGTTTCAATAATAGGTCCTAATATAAATCCTAATATCATTGGTGCAGAAGGATATTTAAATTTTTGAAGTAAATATCCAATAATACCAAATATAACTATAGCCACTGTATCAAATACCATGTTATTAAGACCAAATGCACCTATAACACAAAGTACAATAATTATAGGCATTAATATTATTCTTGGAATGTTAAGGAGCTTTACAAAAACTCTTAAGCCTAAAAATTCAACCAAGAGCATCATAATATTTGCTACAAATAATGCTATGAACACACCATATACAAAGTCTCCACTTGTTGAAAAAAGGAGAGGCCCAGGTGTAATACCATGAAGAGTAAGAGCTCCCAAAAGCATAGCTGTTGTAGCATCACCAGGTATACCAAGTGTTAAAAGAGGAATTAATGCACCCCCTGTTACGGCATTATTTGAAGTTTCAGAAGCAACAATACCATCTATAATGCCTGTTCCATATTTTTCAGGATATTTTGAACATTTTTTAGAAAGTATATATGAAAGTATACAAGAAACAGATCCTCCTATACCTGGAAGTATTCCTATTGCAGTTCCTAACACACCTGAACGAAGTGCATTCCATTTCTGTCCCCAAAACTCTTTAAATGTAAAACCAAATCCTTTAAGTTTATAGTCCAAAGGCTTAACAAATGTTGTTTTATATTTTTCTTCTGCAAGTATAAATAATTCTGATACAGCAAAAAGATCAATAAGAACAGGAAGAATATCAAAACCTGCCATAAGTTCTGTTTTTCCAAATGTAAATCTTGGAAGGCCATCTATAGGTGCCATACCGACCATTGAAAGAAGTATTCCTAAAAAACCACTTAATAAACCTTTCCAAATATTATCTCCAGACAAGCTTCCTATAAGTGTAATTGAAAATACCGAAATTGAAAAATATTCAAAAGTAGAAAACTCAAGTGCAACTTTAGCTATAGCTGGTGCAATAAATATCAAAGCTAAAAGGCTTATCATACATCCAACAAATGAAAATACAATTCCTACACCAAGAGCTTTTCCTGCTTCGCCCTTTGCAGCCATTGGTGCATTATAATAATGACCTGCACCTTTAAGATGAACATATGTATGGTCTGGGAAACGATTTTTAACAGCAAAAACATCGCCTAAATGCCATTTTCCGCTAAATGCACATTCATATCCATTTTCTTTAAGAACTTCCGGATATGTAAGATATCCCTTAAGATAGTCTATTGCATTTTCTCCATAATGTCCAAGCCTTATCCAGTCCTGAACCCCATGCTGAGACGGTGTTCTGCCTGTAAGAATTGTGGCTCTTGCCGGTGAACAAACAGGTGATGCACAGAATGAATTTGTAAAAATCATGCCTTCTGCTGCAAGCCTATTAAAATTAGGTGTTATTATATGCTTATTACCTGCATATCCCATTGCCCATGCACCTTGGTCATCACTCAGCATAAAAATAATATTTGGTCTTTTTTTGTCTTTACTTGCCATTTTGATACCTCCTCTTTATAATTCACGTATTAAGTATTAGGTATTACCTTTTATGGTAAAATTCATACATACCTTTTGGTATGTATGCTATTCAATTTTTTGCTGCTCTGTTTTTATATTTTTAATAGTCATTTTCATGTGCTCATCCATATATTTTTCAGCTTCAGCAAAATTATTATTCTTAATTGCATCAAGTATAAGCTTATGATATTTTAATGCTCCCTTTGTACCAAATGTAGACTGAACTATAAGCTGATTTGGATACAAAGCTTCTCTTATACTATTATATATATTTGCTATAATAGCATTTCCTGTTGCTCTTGCTATTATGGAGTGAAACTCAATATCTATATTAACAAAGCTTTTAATTTCAAAGAAATGGTTTTGCATTTCCTTATAGTTATTTTCTAAATCTGCAATTACATCATCTGTTATTGTGTCTGCCAAAAGGCGTATATTTCCTGTTTCAAGCACTCTTCTAAATTCATAAAGTTCACATATCTGATCTTTTTGAACGCTTAAAAGCGGTATCATACTATTAAAAAATCCTTCTAAAGAAAGATCGCTTACAAAAGTACCTTCTCCATGTTTAGACTCCAAAATGCCTTGTCCCACAAGTCTTTGAATTGCATTTCTTACTGAAATTCGGCTTACGCCAAGCATTTCTGCAAGCTCAACCTCTGAAGGAATTTTAGAGCATGGTTTCCATTCTTTATTTGCAATATTATTTATAATTTGATTATATACCTCATCCGACACACTTGCTCTTTGTATTTTTGAAATAGCCATATATCTCTCCCCCGTCTTTAAAGGTATTACCTATTATCTATTTTGATTATAACACGAAAATTAGCTTTTTCAACAAAAAAAATAACAATTTATTTTTTTATTAAATAATAACAATTTATGCACATTTTTAAGTATGTGTATATATAAAATATAGCTATTTATTTTTAGTTAATGATATATTTGGGAAACATTTTCCTATGGCTAATTTTGTTTTTAATTTTTATATTATTAAAAATATTTATTCAACATAACTTTTTAATATTTATAACTCCCTAAAATATAGTTAGTAATTTATATTGAGCTTTTAACAAAAGCATATAAAAAACAATAGGTAACCTATTGTGATTATCTATTGTTTTTTATTGAGCTACTAATTTTTTAATTTATAATAGGAAGTATTTAAAAAAGTGTTTCTGATAATTTCTCTATTGCTTCATCAGAATTAAGCCATTGAATTTGTTGTAAAAAAATATCTTTTAGAGTTTTAAAATAATTATCTCTCAAAGAAATATCACAAATCGCAATATTATTAATATATAAAGTTTTGTAATTTTCTATACGAAAAATAGGAATTTCTCCATAGGCAAGAGAATTATATAACTCATTTAAAATAATTATTACATTGTCTTTATCAAAATCAATTTCTCCTTTAAAGTCTTTTTTTATACAATTATACAAACCTTCTAATACCTTATCTTTAATAGTGTCTATTGAAATATAAACTCCAAAATAATAATTATTCCTATATATATCATATATTGTAGTGTCTAATAGAAACATATTATCATAAAACTCTGCAGTTGCAATAGAAACTATTCTTATATATAAATCTTTATTTATAATATTATTAAATAAATTGATTAATGTATTCTGATTATTGATAAAACTTGATGTTGCAGATTTAAAGCCCTCCAAAATAGCCGTTTGAAATTTTTCTGTGCTTAATGGAAGTATTTCACCATTAACAGAAAATACACTGTTTTCATTTCGTTTATTAAGAAACGCTGCTCTTACTCGACCAAGCGTCATTCTGGAAAATTCTTTAATTTCTATTAAATCCGGTACAAGAGCACATTCTGAATCTATAATTACAGGACCTTTTTCAGTAGCCATTATATTTTCGCAATGCAAATCATTTATTCCCAAAAGCTTTGAAGCTGCCATAAGAGCTCCAAATTTACGAAAATAATTAATAGCTTCTTCCATTGTCATATTGTCTTTGTGACTTACAAAATCCATATATCCAGTATTATTTTCAAATAAGTTTATATTTACAACTGGAAGTTTTATATCTTCATCAAAAAATTGATTAAATACTTTTAAAGCCTCATTAAACTCAAAATCAATCCTCATGTCACGAGGTTTATATACAAATTTATTACCGTTATAATTTATAAAATATGGTATTTTACCATTATAATGCATATCGCCATTTGTTGGAGTTATATAATATCCCTTGCGATGAGTGTTATTCCCCAAATATGATTTTATATCATAATATCCATTAAAAAATCTAGTTACACGCCTCAAAAAAAAGTCTGTCATTCTTCCCTCAACATCTTCTTCAGTTCCTGTAACATGGTTGCCAATCTTAATTAGATATTCAATAACACTTTTTGTATTTGTTCCAAAACACTTATATATGCGTCCTGCATAATGAAGCAGCACTATGGCTTCATCATTTTTTTTTGCCAATAAGATAGAAAAATGTATATGGCTCCTCTCCTCCCATATCTATAAGCATATCTATTGATACTTTACATATTTCAGATAAAATTTCACAAAGCACATCAAAATCCTTTTTTGTAATTATTCTTGATAATAGTTCCAACACTCCCTTTCTTGTATGCTTTGTTTGAGGCTTGTTATAAAATTTATCAAGTTCATATAGTTTTACTGAAATATCTACTATACTTAATTTTAAATTTGCAGATAATACATTTTTAGCAGAAATATACTTTTCAGTTTCTAAACAACTAACTTCTATTTCATTACCCAAAACAAATCCCCCTTTCTCTTTTAAAACAAAATTAAGGAGCCTGTTTATCGTCCGTTACATACCAGTTTTTATACTTTAAAAATACCTCTCCACTTGAAAGGGCATTATACAAATATTTATAACATTGCATTAAAAGCTGGAAAAACTCATCTCCAAAGGCTGCTCCATCGTTACCAATGCCTTCAGGAACATTATTATTTTCCTTTCCAAAAGCCATTCCATCAGCAAGTATACCCGGCTTAATAAGCATTTCAAAATATGCGTTCCATACCTGCTTATCTTCAGCAGAAAATGAAAAAGTTTTTGTTCTGCAATTAATTGCAGTTTGTGTATA
>CALWHO010000030.1 GCA_944380405.1 uncultured Lachnospiraceae bacterium | reverse complement strand
GGTATGCAATTTCTTTAAGCTTAAGTGATCCTTCCATAGATACAAGGTAATCAAGACCACGACCTATAAAGAACACATTTTTGCTCTGGAGATATTTTTCAGCAAGACTCTTTTCACGGCTGTCTTTCTGAATAATTGCAGATATTTTTGAAGGAAGAGCATAAAATTCTTTCTTAATTTCTGCAAACTCTTCCTCTGTCATTTTTCCAAGCTCAAGGGCTATATGGCATGTAATAAGCTCCATAGCTGCCACCTGTGCTGAAAATGCCTTTGTTGAAGCAACAGAGATTTCAGGTCCTGCAAGTATATAAAATACGTCATCTGCTTCACGGGCAATTGAGCTACCAACAGCATTTACAACTGCTAATACTCTGGCTTTGTTTCTCTTTGCAATTCTTAAAGCCTCAAGAGCATCTGCTGTTTCACCTGACTGAGAAACAACTATAAGAAGTGTATTTTCGTCAAGTATAGGGTTTTTGTATCTAAACTCACTAGCCACTTCAGAAATAACAGGCACACGGGCAATTTTTTCTATAAGGTATTTGCCTATAAGCCCTGCATGATAAGCTGTACCACAGGCAACAACATAAATTCTGTTTATTTTCTCAAGATCTTCTTTTTTAAGCTTTATGCCCTCAAGGTTGATGTCGCTGCCATCTTCAGGCATACGTCTTGTAATAATATCCTGAATAATTTTAGGCTGCTCGTTTATTTCCTTAATCATAAAATGCTCATAGCCACCTTTTTCTGCTGCGTCTATATCCCATTTTACTTCGTAAACATCTCTTTCAACTATATTCTGCTCTCTGTCATACATTTTTATGTCGTCTGCTGTTATAACTGCTATTTCGTTGTCATCAAGGAAATATACATTTCTTGTATGATGAAGTATAGCAGGTATGTCAGAAGCTATAAAGTTTTCGCCTTCGCCAATACCTATAACAAGAGGACAATTTTTTCTAACAGCAATAAGTGTGTCAGGATAGTCCCTGCAAAGTATACCAAGGGCATAAGCACCTTCTATTCTGTCAAGGGCTTTAAAAACAGAGCCAAAAAAGTCTTTGTCTTTCTTGTAGTAATAATCAATAAGATGTGCAACTGTTTCTGTGTCTGTTTCAGAAACAAATTTATACCCGTATTTTGAAAGCTCCTCTTTAATATCAAGATAGTTTTCAATAATACCATTATGAACAACAGCAATAACTCTGTCACTGCTCATGTGGGGATGTGAATTAATATCACTTGGTGCACCATGAGTAGCCCATCTTGTGTGTCCTATGCCAAGGCAGCCTGTTACAGGGTGTTCTTTAAGCTTTTCAGCTAAATTTACAAGCTTGCCCTTTGCCTTAAGCATATTTATTTTCGTTCCGTCATGGACAGCTATTCCGGCAGAATCGTATCCTCTGTATTCCAGCTTGCTAAGACCGTCCATAAGTATTGACGGAGCCTGCTGGTGGCCAATATATCCAACTATGCCACACATACAAATATTCCTCCTTAAAATTGCGAGATTAAAGCGTATCTTCTATAAATTTAGCTAATCTCTCTGCTTCGCTTCTAATTAAATCTATGTCTTTTCCTTCTATCATAACTCTTATAAGAGGCTCTGTACCGCTTGTTCTTATAAGAACTCTTCCTTCGTCTTTAAACTTAGCTGAAAGGTCATCTATTGCTTTTTTAATTTCAGCTACTTCCATGTAAGTATTTTTCTTTGCATTGTCAACACGGGCATTAACAAGCACCTGTGGCATCTGTGTCATAACAGAAGCAAGCTCTGAAGCTTTTTTGCCGCTTTCCTTAAGCACTGTAAGCATCTGGATAGCTGTAAGTATGCCATCGCCTGTTGTGTTGTGGTCAAGGAATATAATGTGACCACTTTGCTCACCGCCAAGGTTGTAGTCTTTTTCAATCATTCTTTCAAGAACATATCTGTCGCCAACATTTGTCTGTTCAACATTTATGCCCTTTTCCTTAGCCATAATGTTAAAACCAAGGTTTGTCATTACAGTGCCTACTATTGTGTCATTTTTAAGCATGCCTTTTTCTTTCATGTAATTGCCGCAGATAGCAAGTATCTTGTCACCATCAATAAGGTTACCTTTTTCATCAACAGCAAGACATCTGTCAGCATCACCGTCAAAAGCAAAACCAATGTCAGCACCATTTTCAACAACAAACTTTTTAAGGCCTTCAATGTGTGTTGAACCACAGTTTGCGTTTATGTTTGTGCCGTCAGGCTCGTTATGGATAATGCACATAGAAGCACCAAGGTTTAATATTGAAATAGGCGCTGCCTTGTAAGAAGCACCATTTGCACAGTCAAGAGCAACCTTTATGCCCTTAAGGTTTACATTTGTTGATTTTGTAAGGAACTGAATGTAATCCTCTATGGCGTCATCAGAAATTGACTTTGTTCCAACACCTGCACCTGTAGGCTGTGGAAGCTCATCTATGCGGTTTAAAAGTATATCTTCTATTTCATTTTCAAGCTCATCTCTAAGCTTATATCCGTTGCTGTTAAAAAACTTAATACCGTTGTATTCCATTGGGTTATGTGACGCAGAAATAACAACACCTGCATCAAAATTATATTTTCTAACTAAATAAGCAACAGCTGGTGTAGGAATAACTCCTGCTAAAACTACATGAGCTCCAACAGAGCACATGCCTGATACAAGAGCGCTTTCCAGCATGTCACCTGATATTCTTGTGTCCATACCAACAAGTATTTTTGGAGCATGAGCTTTCTCTTTTGTCAAAACATAAGCTCCCGCTCTTCCCAAATTATATGCCAGTTCTCCAGTAAGTTCAGTGTTTGCAATGCCTCTTACACCGTCTGTACCGAATAATTTTCCCATGAGAAGACTCCTCCTGATACAAATATTATAAAAATCCCATAATAACTAATCTATTATATCATTCTGTTACAAGTCAAACAATAACAAATTCTTAAAACTTCCCTAATTTTATAATTTTCCGCATATTTGCCTTAATTT
>CALWHO010000029.1 GCA_944380405.1 uncultured Lachnospiraceae bacterium | reverse complement strand
GTGGCTTATGATATTACAAAGCCACATAGGGTCGCCCAGTATCAAATCCAATATAAAAGCTGCCCCAATTATAATAAATCTATCCAATATTAAAAACTCCAAACTTACTTTATTTTCTGTCCTATACCGCAATATATTCTGTATACACTTTCTGCCTTACTTGCAAGAGCAATAAGAAGCCTTCCTACTTGCTCTCTTTTTTCTCTATCTTCAGGCACAATAGGCACTATACCGCAGCCTATTTCGTTACAAATTACAACTTCCTTTTTTAAAAGCATTTCAATTAAATAATTTTCGTCATTTATTTTTGTGTCCTGCAAGTCAAAAACAACAGGACATTTATTTTCTACTTCCGATGAAAAATCACTTTCTTTATACCCTAAGTTTTCTTTGACCCAAGCCTTTTTGCCAGCTCCAAAGCCGCCTATTACAAGTATCATGCCAAAAAACCTCCAATATGCTGTGCTATAACTACCAAAAAAATCATTGCCAGTTCGCTTGTAGTTAAAAACCACCCAGCTAAGTCACCTGTTATGCCGCCAAATTCTTTTTTGGAAACTTTATAATATATCCAAAAAACTAAAAATGCCGCTATCAAAACAAAAATGCCTGTTATTTTTCCAAAAAATATAAGTCCTATGGATATTAAAGCAATATAAATCCCTACAATGTTACGGACATTTATTTTTGCTGCCATAGAACCAAAGCTGTGCATAAGACCGCTATTTTTGGCATAAGGAAAAACAGCAACGGCAAATGCGCTTAAACTTCTTGAAAGCACAAACATAAGTATAATTACAGGGTACAAATCTTTTCCAAACTTAATTTCACTTACAGACCCAAAAAACATAATCATGTAGCATATAAGCCAAATTATGGCAAATGCTCCTGAGTTTGAGTCAGAAAGTATTTTAAGCTTTTTTTCTCTGTCGCCATGGCTTGAAAGACCATCAACTGTATCGCAAAAACCGTCAATATGTATTCCACCTGTAATTACAACAGGAATTACAGTAAATACTGCCGAAAAAAACATATTTCCAAAACCAAAAAAAGAAGATACACTTTGCCAGATACAAAGAATAACCCCTATTACAGCTCCAATAAAAGGAAAAGCACACATGGCATATTTCATGTTTTTTTCATTCCACATTATCTGTGGCATAGGTATTGCCGAAAACATTGAAAAGGCAACTATAAATGTTTCTAATATTACCATATTAAATCTCCTTTTATTTTAAGGGGTATTCCGCATACCACCTCTGCCACTACGTCAAAACTACTTGCCAAATGCCTATTTATATCTGAAAGTATTTCCATATATTTTTTTGTTTCTTCCGGATACTCAATACCGTCAGAAAATACGTCGTTACTTACAACAACTATGTTTTGGCACTTTTTGGAAAGGTTATCTACTCCACTTAAAATATGCTCATTTATATTTTCTTTTGGGTCAGGTCTATATATTTCGTTTGCAACAATATTTCCCATACATTCCAAAAGCAAAGCTGAATTTTCCTGTATTTTAATTTCTTCAATGTCAGTATATTTTTCTATTGTTTCAAAGCCTTTTGACTTACGCATATTTCGGTGTTTTTCTATACGGCGTAATGCTTCATTTCCAAAAGGCATCATTGTAGCCACATAATACCTTTTTTTATTAAGGCTTTGAGCAATATTTTCGGCATATTCACTTTTTCCGCTGGCACTTCCGCCAAGTATAAGTATTTTCATATTAAAAAACCTCCAAGGCTTTACAAAGGCTTATATGCCTCCATGTTTATATCCTCAAAAGTAACCATTTCGTTAAACATTGTAAGAGCCATATCTATAAGAGGCATAAACATAACTGCTCCTGTGCCTTCTCCAAGTCTAAGTTTAGCATTTATAGGCGCTTTAAGTCCCATTTCATTAAGTATAAGCTCTCCTGCCTTTTCGCCGCTTATATGACTTGCAAGTATGTAGTCCTTTGTATCAGGGCACATTTTAATAGCGCATAATGCCCCAACTGATGAAATAAATCCGTCAATAACACACATTTTTTTTAGTGCAGCAGCACCTATTATAAACCCTGCCATAGCTGCTATGTCAAAGCCGCCTACCTTTTTAATTACGTCAATGGGATTTTTACTATCAGGCTTATGTTTTTCTATGGCTTTTTTAATAACTTCTATTTTTTTTAAGACTCCTGCATCAGAAAGTCCCGCACCTTTTCCTGTCATTTCTCTAGGTTCTTTTTGAAGTATTACACTTGCAACAGCGCTTGAAGTTGTTGTGTTTCCAATGCCCATTTCTCCAAGAGCAAATAGGTTATAGCCTTTTTCTGAAAGCATTTTTGAAAGCTCAATGCCGTTTTTAATTGCCTTAAGCACTTCTTCATCTGTCATAGCGTGTTTTTTTGCAAAATTTGCAGTGCCTCTTGCAACTTTCATATTTATTATTGTTTCGTCATCAACATCATCAATCATTCCCATATCAACAGGGAACACGTCAGCACCTGCAACCTGAGCCATTTTACATACGGAAGTGTCTTTAGTACACATATTTTTTACCACAAGTGTTGTTATATCGTGCTGGCTTTGGGAAATACCCTCCTCAACAACACCATTATCGGCACAAAACACAACAACGCATTTTTTTCGTTTTTCAGGTGTAATTGTTCTTTCAGCAGCACATATTTTAGTTACGTCATCACCTAAAATACCAAGGCTACCAAGGGGCATTGCCACATGGCTCCATTTTTCTTCTGCTTTTAATTTAAAAAAATCGCTTGATTTTTCAACTGAATTTATTGTTTCTTCAACAGTCATTTATTTACACTTCCGTTTCGTTTTCCAAATTATATAACACGCATTTTTTTTTTTTATTTTCTGCAAATTTCAAATTGCTCAAAAAATATAAATGTGGGTAGCCTGCAAATATATTTTTATCTGTATAAATGCAGTTCCAGTTTCTTTTGCCTACTGGCTTTTGGGCAATAAAACTTTCGCCGTTTTCTGTGCAGTCATAATAATGAAATTCGTGACCTCGTATACTTTCGCCTTTGCTGCAAAGCATATTGTCTTTTAATGCAGTTAGTGTTATGTATCCAAATCTGCCAAGTTTACCTGTGTTCTCACACTTACCTTTTAATATAGAAGCCATTTTACTGCCTTCTATGCTCTCCGTAATATACATAAAACCGCCACATTCTGCCAAAATTGGCAT
>CALWHO010000028.1 GCA_944380405.1 uncultured Lachnospiraceae bacterium | reverse complement strand
TCTATATATTGCTCCATCCAGTTCCAAAGTATTTCATCATCTTTATAGGAGTTTTCTCCATATGTCCAAACAACTCTTCTGGCAATAACTCCCGGCAATTTCACACCTGTTAACGGATCCTGCAGAACCTCGTCAGATTCCAGTGTTCCCGAAACTACTACAAGCTTACCTTCGTTTGCAGGATTTATTTTGCCATCTTGAACTGTTATAGCACTATTAATTACTTCAGTATTTTCTGGAATGGAAAATAGCGCTTTTACTGTAAGAAAAACAATAAATATACCAATAGCAGTCAGTATAAAACCGCCAATTCTTCTCATAACAATTCCTCCATTCTATTTATAGTAAATATTAAAAAACTGTAGTCAAATCCAAAGTTGATGACAACAACTTAGCCATCTAAGAACGGGGGATTAGCCCTTGATGGCATAAGCTGTTATCATAAAAAATTTGTCAGAAAATATTAATATTTAATTTAAACCTTTTTTTAATAACTAATTTTATAATCCTATTAAAGTACACCGAAAAACTAATATCTTCCAAAATTCTACATATTTAATTTGATAAAATTTGTTTTTTTTAATATATCACAGTATATTTTTTTATTCCCTACCCGTAATGGGTAGTCTGTTTTTTAGCACTATTAAAATTTAAAAAGTACGTATATAAAGCTAAAATTAATCAGATGAGTTTTAAAAATAAATAACATGACGCTATGGAAAATACTGTTTTTTAAACATCACATAAAAAAGGCTTTTTAACTACATACCTTATGCTTTTTTAAGAAATAAAAAACTGCTGATTATATATAATCAGCAGTCTTTTTGGTCATTTTTTCGATGAATATATGGCACTGGAACATATTTTGTAAGCCATACTTTATTTACCGAAACATAAAAAATATATCCATCATCATACATTTTTTTTGCATCAATTTCATATACGACAGGATTTCCGTGTCTGCTGCCTACCAAAACAGCAGTATCATAATTATCTGATAGATGTACATATAACCTGCCTTTACTCATAATTCCTTTTTCTTCTATGCTTTCAGTATATTTTTCAGCTGTACCATGCCATAAATTTAATGGAGGCATCTTTTTTTCAGGCTCAACATCTACATTAACAGAATGTCCTTGATTAGCTCTAATCAATGTTTTATCATCATTGAAAGAATATCTCTGTTTTTTGTCTGTTTCAACGATTTTTTCAAGGATTTCCATTGTCAGAATATATTTTTTGCTTACTCCTTCTAAAAGCTGTGATACACTTGCCCATCCATGTTCATCAAGGACAACATTGGCAGCATATGGTTTATGACGTAAAATCATGCTTATGTACCTGCTTATTTTTGTAAGTTTATCATCTTTATGTTCCATAAGCACAAAATCAATTCCAACTGCTTTGTACTTTTCCTGTTCCTTTGGAGAATAGTAAATATTCATATCAGATGGATTTGCCTTTTCGCCCTTTTTGTATCCACAGGCAGTCATTGGAAGACATTTATAAAGCTCATCAAAACTATCAAATATATGAAGAGCTGTTACAGTCACAATAAGCTTTTGACTTTTGTCTTCTGTATTAACAAACTCAATCATATCTCCAATTTTGATTTTCTGACGTTTTTCGTCATATAGCCTAAGCTCTGTTGTTTTAGCTCCATTTTTAATTTTTTTAAATGGAATGGCTTTCAGTTTCATATAATGTATCATAAACTCACCTCTTTTATTATTCAGCTTTTCAAGTAAAAAGCATCTTATATTACTTGCTGTGTTCATTCTTATCTGAAAATACAAAAGTTATTTTTACATTCTTCATTTTAATACCATTATTTTAAATCTAAATCATATCTTTGTTTTATTATATAAACAGGATAAAGCAAGTACAGTAAAAATGCCAGTAAAATAAATGATATATCTAAACAACCCTAATCCTTCTCCATACTGAAAATCATACTTCAAAATGGTAATAAAATTAAAATCAATTATGTTTTCAAAAACAAAATGCATTTTAATATATCTAAGTATGTTGTTATAAATAAAAACAATTAAAGAAGCAGAAAAAGAGCAGAATACAGTAGCCAATATTTTAAAAATCATATTTTTAAATCTCATTATCATATTTGTGCCTAAAAATATCATTGTTACAGTAAATACAGCATAAGAAAACATCTCATATTCAAAGCAAAAAAATCCATCATATCCTATAATACTTTGAATAAACACAGGCAAAGCCATTATAAGCACAGTCAAAATAATTAACATAATCAAAATAAGTTGCATAAATACTTTTTTCATAATCAACCCCTTATTTTACTCATAATTTTCACTGCAGCAAACAAGACAGTCGAGCTCTGAGAGTGTATTTTCAACATTTTTTGCCTCTTCACCATCAGTAATACAAATATCAACTGGATATTCCAAAATTAAGTCTTCAGCTTCCTTTTGAGATATATTCATGGCTTTTGAAATTACTTCAGCAATTTTTTCATGGTCATCTCCAAGTATGAGAATACTTAATGTATAGTCTTTTATTTTTAAATTTTCAGGATTTCCTGCTGCCTTTATTTTTTGAGCTTTTTCCTCCTCTTCAAGCTCAGCAATTTTGGCGTCAATATCTGCAATCATTCTGTCTATGTCAAATGAAAATCCATTAGATGGCTCATCATAGGCTGGTATGTTTTTTTCATTACTGTTTTTTTCAGCAGAAGGTAAAAGCCTTATTTTTTCTTCTATCTGTTTTCTTCTGGCGTCTTTCACTCTTTCTTCAAAATTGAAATATTTTAAAGAGCTTTCTTTTTCTTTGTTTTTCTCTGGTGCTGTCCAAGCTGAATTATCATATAAATCATCATATAAAGGAAATTTAGTAATATACTTAAACTGACCTCTAATCATTACAAGAGCAGTACAAGTTGGCATGGCAGCAAGTTGAGAAGGTGTAATAACAGGCTCTTTTACAATATGTCCATCTATTTCAATTTGTCTTTCACCACAACGCTGAGACCATTCATTAAGTGTTTCCCAACTGTTTGTGGAAAAACAAAATGTTATGTCTATACCGTCATTAATTATTTCTGCCTTACTTTTGCCATATACATCTATTAACTGTGAATTACTTTGAAGAACAATCATAATACGAATGTTTCTGCTTCGAGATGCTGCTATAAGTTTTGGAAGTGCTGGAATACTTTTTCCAATTGAGCCTAATTCCTCAAGTATTATGTTTACACGAATAGGCAGTTTTCCACCCATTTTATGTGCTGTAAGTATAAGATGCTGAGTCAGCTGAGTAATAAAAAGACCTGCAAGGGCATCATATGTATCAGTTTCATCTGGAATAACTATGATAACAACAAAAGGTCTGTTAACATCAAAATTTTTAATGTCTATTGTATCATCTGCCAGCATCTCCATAAGACCTTTGCTCCTGCTAAATGTTTCAATGCCCTGTGTTGCAACGCTGTGAATGGAAGCACGAGTTTCATTTGGCCCAGTTACATAAGATGCAAGGTTTCTTTTAGCAAGGGAATTCGATGGAAGAGAGTCATAAAATGATCTAATTACAGTACTTGATGCAAACTTAATTTCCGACTGTTCCATCATTATTGCTGTACTTTCAAGATTAATATATTCATCTTCGGCTGTTTCAAAAAGACCATATGTAAGTCCTTTGGCATAATTTGCTGCTGCATCTGTCCAGAACCTTTCTGTAATAGCGTTACTGTCATATACTCCTTTCCAAAACTCATCTATAAGAGAACTTGCAACATCATTTTCGTCACGGTCATCTGAATCATAGAGTTTTTTTGGATAAGAGTAAGGATTCCATCTGTCAGGGCTTTTTCTTGGGCAACGGAAATCAAGAATAAATTTCTGATAGTGGCTTGGAATAAAACAGAAGTTTTTCCAAAGTCCTTCGCCTTTTGAATCATTTATAATAAGGCTTTCATTCTTTTCAAATATCTCTCGCATAAATGGCAAACTGCAGCACTGGCTTTTACCCTTTCCTGTTTTGCCTATAACTGCTATATGAGACTGACTGTCATCAATATACTTTTTTCCTTTTTCAACATATATAACAGGCCCTGCTCCACAGTTTGGTTCTGATGATTCTGGGAAATGTTTTTTTATTTCATTGCTTGTATTCCATCTGTCACTTCTTACCATACTTATTTGCTCCTTTCTGCTTCTTCTTTTTCTATGCTCCATAACTTTGTAAGCTCTGAAATTGATTTACAGCTTACAATAATCTTTGAGTCTGAAATTTCTGAAAAGCGTATAAGCTCTTTTGCCGTTTCAACAGCTTCCTTTGGTTTAACTATATCAAAGTCAGATACCATGCCCATAAGTGCAGCATGAAACCTATGATTATTATCAGTTAAAACACCATATTCTTCCAAAGTTTTTTCAATAATACTGCATATATCTTCGGCAGTATATTTTTGTGTTTCTGCCATGTATATATTGTTTTTTCCAACAGCATCAATAATTTTTTTAATCAGCTTTTCCTCATTTCTTGAAGGACTTCCGCTTACAAAAAACACAACATATGCATTACGGCAAATTTCATTTGTTTCATTAATAAAAGCTACAAACTGAGGTGATGTAATATATTTAGACATTCCTTCAATATCAATTGCTGCCACATTTTCATAATAATTTCTGTACATGGCTGCTGATTTAAAATTACCAAATGCTTTTACAATATTTCGTGAAGAGCTTCCATCTACTGCTATCTCTACATAATCATCTAAAGAACCTGAAAAATCAAAAATACCATGTTTCTTATACATATCCGTCATGTATTCAATAAATGTAGTTCTGCCACAACCGGAATCAAGAGGTATAATCATATGTTTTGGTTTTATTCCCCATCTATAAATCTGTGCATTATTGCATACTCTTTCTACATCTTCACATAAAGCATTAAGTCCCACAGGTTTTGTTATTTCTCGTATGTACATTCTTATACCTCCTTTATAATTCACTTATTGGGTCACCTATTTTATCTATAAGCCCATACTCAAGTGCTTCCTTAACTCCCATAATATAATCCCTTTCAGTATCGCTCTCTATTTTTTTAATTGACTGACCTGTGCAGTGAGCAAGTATTTTGTTTAGTTTTCTACGGGTATTTAAAATATGCTCCACATGGATTTTCATATCAGACGCCTGACCGCTTATTCCGCCTATAGGTTGGTGAATAAGAAATTCCGCATTAGGCTGTGCCCATCGTTTTCCTTTTGTTCCTGCAGCAGATACAATAAATGCACCCATACTGGCAGCCATTCCACAGGCTATTGTATTTACATCGCATCTTATGGCATCGGCTGTATCTTTTATACTAAGTCCTGCCGATACAGAGCCGCCATAGCTCATAACATAAACCCATATGTCATCATCAGACTCTCTTGCCATGCTTCTAAGAGCTGAATTTACAACTGCTGCCATATCATCATCAATTATTCCCACAATATTTATAACCCTGTTTGAATAATCAATGTCCATAGGTGTAAGCAGCATATCCTGACCGTTTATACTAACAGATTTTTTTACAATGTAATTCATATACATGTACCTCCTTTATAAATAGTTTTTTCAAAAAATACTTTTTCTTCTTCGCTTATGTTGTTAAGTAAAACTATGTTTTTCTTCGGGATATAAATTTCATTTTTAACAATATATAAGTTAGAGTTATTTTGTTTTTTAAAGCTTATGTTTTCCGAAAATCTCATATCTTTAGCCTTCATATTAAAGCCACCCTTTCACTTTTGTATGTAAATTTATATTTCTGTATTTTTTAAGTTTCTATATTATTAATTATTCATGTAACCAAAAATCTCCAAAAAAAATTGACCGAAAAAATAGATCTTTTTTTCATTACATTTTTAATTTAAATTGCTGCTTTAAACTTAATTGAACTGTTATTTCCTCCTACAAGTTCCGCAAAATACTTTAGTATTGAAACACTTATTTCAAAAATATGTACTCCAATGGCGTTATAAAGTAAATAACCTGTAGCAGCTGCCAAGGGCAGTGTAATAATCCAAAAAAAAGAACCTACGTAGTCCGACATAATGTGATCCTTGTCCTCTTCCACTATAAAAATCATCATTTAATAAATCATCTAAGTTACATTCATTAAAATTATTCTCCTCTATGTCACGGTCGTGAATAGTTACAGCGTCAGCTGTGTAGTAATTTGCCATATCTTATCCTCCTTTCAATTTTATTTATTTAATATTTACAGAAACTTATTTCCTCCATTTTTTAACAAAAAAAACTGGGCTTTTAAAAACCCAGTTTTTTATAATAATATTTAGTTTTCATTATCAGACATCATTTGTTGTTTTCTTTTAAGCTCTTTAAAAAGATACTTCTGTTCATAAGCGATTACCATTTCAAATTCGGCATCTGAATCCAGTCCGTAAAGATATTCCTCTCCATCTTCAACAACTATTTTTCTGTACATAAAATCCTCTGGATCGTTTGCATTTACAAGATGAACATATGTTGTTCCTTTTACGTTAAATTCCTTTAGTATCAAATATTCTTCTCCATCTATTTCTATACACTCGATATCCATAAATTCATCACTGTTTGAGTCAAATGCAGAAGTAAAAGCGTCAACCATCTGCTTTACTTCTTTATTTTCTTCTAAATATTCATTAAGTTTTTCAATGAAATTATCTTCGTTTTTCATAATAATCCTCCGAACTTTATTCGCAAATATTATTAAGGGTACTTTCATCAATAATAGTTGATAATGGCATTAAAAATTTCTTTTTGTAGGCACGAATTATTTTTTTAATTTCATCATTAGTAAGAAAACTGATATAATTTTGCAGCAATACCCTGTATAGCTCCCATTCATCCCATATTTTCATTTCTGCCATTATCTCTTCTGCTGCCTTACGGCTAAGAGGCATATCCTCAAAATATTCTGTCAGATTTTCATCAAAATCATCATCAAGCATTGTATCAAAAACGGCATCAAGTGATGAAAAATGGCTTTCTTCCTTCAGCCACTGTGGAAAATTTGGAATTTTTTCTGAAAGAATATCAGAAATTTTCTTTTTGCTGCCAAAACTGCTCTTTTTAATTTTACCATGCCTTAGCAGAAAATAATTTACGAGAACTTCTTCTATATCTCCATGTATTCCTATTTTTTTCCACCATGTCAAAACATCTTCTGTTTGAGTTTTCGGAATGCTTTTTATTAAATCATCACAAAGAAGCCAGTCCTCATCATCTCCGTATTCAAGTGCAAGCAACAGTCCCATATTAACAAATGAAAAAGCATCATTTTCAGCAATACCTTCTCGTATTAAATGAACTGCTTTTATAAGCATATCATCGCTTTTTTCTTTTGTTTCCTTCCTGCGTATCATAAAGGCATAGTAGTTTCTTCCTTCAGCATTTCCGCACTGGCTTAATATTGAAAATGTTTTTTCTGCCGTCTCAAATGACTTTGTGGTATAAGCCATAAAACCGATTTTAAATAAATCTCTTTCAAATGTTAAAGGCATATCTGGCAGGTCACTGTTATATGAAAATACCATTTCAGCAATTTCAATACATTCCAAAACCTGCTCTTTAGGCACTATTAGTGCCATATTAAGAATTTCCGACACAATAGAAAAACCTTCACATTTAGCATCCATTACAGATGGATTATTCTCCATAGCAACTTTTATTTTTTCAAGCTCTACCATTTTACACCTGTTTCTTATTTAATAGCTAATCAAAGCCTTCAATTCCTCAAAATCATCACTTACATATATTGATGTTGCACCTTCCAGAAAATGAGTTCGTATTTTAACTGCTTCTCGGAACTCATTTTTAAGACCTTTCAGAGCCATATTAAAGTCTGAATATATTTCCAGCACAGCATCTTCAGTAAACTCTATATGTTCAGTAATGTGTATTGCGATTTTACATAAAGCCGACATAAAACGCAGCTGATATTCATCAATTCCGCCTTGAATTTGATTTATAGCGTCCTCTTTGCTTCTTTCAACAGCGTCAAGTGCTTCTTTATACTTTTTTTGAGTAAACAGTATGTCAGCAGCTCTAAAAGCACATGATGGGCAGGCAATAGTGTTGCTTGAAAGAACTTCATTAAGCTCCTTAAGCTCTTTATCAGCATTTGGTGAATATGTTCTTGCTATTTCACGATACCCACCCTCTTCAAGAGGAAGATATTTTTTGTATTCTTTAGCTGTCTGGGATATTTTTTTTCTTATTTTAGCTCGTTCATTTGTATCTGAACATATATCAAGCATTCTGTATAAATAAGCTATCACAAACTGAAAACTACGCCATGTCCATTCGTTTTTAGGTATTGTATTAAGTGTATCAAAACATTCCTTACACTCATCTATTCTGTCGCAGTCCATGCCATATATAATGTAGTCAGCAAGAAGGTCAACATTCATTTTGTAACGCTCTCTTCCAACCTTTAAAATCTCACAGGCAAGGTTATCATCAACTCTGCCTAATGTTACGGAAAAATTGTGAAATTCCTCAGGATTTCCTGACTGTCTTTCTTGGGATATAACCCTTTCAACAAGCTCTGCAAGGTCATCTCTTGCCTTTTCATTGTCTTCGTTATATTTTTCAGCCTCTTTGATTTCATAAATATATCCAAGAGCTATTTTATGAGCCTGCTTTATGGAAAGTAATGACTTTGATTTTTTTACAGGCATATCTTCAACAGTATTAACATTTTCTGCATTTTCTACCTTTACAACTTTTGGCATTATATCACCGCCTTTTTAGTAATTACTCTTCGCTTTCTGCCTTATTTTCTAATTCTTTTTTCTTTTCTCCGCTTTCTATACTTGCTATTGTTTTATCAACACGCTTAAGCAGTGAATTAATATCAAATTCAGGCTTTTGGTCATTAATATTTTTATTGCTGTCATTTACTTTTGTATCTAAATACGTGTACTGATTAGTTTTATCCAAAAGAGGTGTAACTCTATCTTTTATTTCATTTGACAGCTGAAACTTTATATGTATTCTTTTCTTTCTCTTTTTACGTTCAAAATCAAGTATAACATATTCCTTTTCTCCAAACCTGTCTATATCAAGGAGCGTAACCTTTGCAGGCTTAAGTCTTCCGCACATAACAAGAGCCTCACACTTTTCTTTGCTGAAGTGCTGAAGTTCGTATACAGAAATATTAGGCGTTCCGTTTCTCTTTACACCACAAAGCTCTGATATTTCCTTAAGAAGTTCAAGCTCTCGACAAGTTAAATATATCCAGTTAGCACAGTTACTTTTTATTGTTTCCGCTTCATCGCCATATCTTTTTATAAGCTGATGCTTTCCCTGTACTGCAAGAATAAACCTTATACCTCTTGAACGTGCCGCAGAAATAAGAGATGACATATGATGGACAGGTGGCACCGAAGAAAATTCATCTAAAATATAGTTTACACGATTATTAAGTTTAAGCCTGTCATTTTGTGCTGCCATATAAATAAGGTATTCATACGTTTGTTTCACAAAAAGCGATACAATGTTGTTGTATGTGGTTTTTTCGTCAGGGATAATCATGAATACGGCACAAGGTTTTTCGCCTATATCACCTATTTCAAAATCATTATCAGCCAGCATATCAAGCAGTGATGGGCGTATTGTAAAAGACCTCATTTTCTGGTCAAGTACACTTAAAATTGATGCTCTTGTAGCATTTTCTGCATAAATAGTTCCGCTTAAGCTTGCTGCAATTAGCTCATTTTCCGAGGCATATTTCCAAAGGTGACTGTACTGGGCTTTGTTGCCGCTTCCGAAAAGCTGCTGACGCAGCTCTATTAAATTACTAATATTAATGGCTCTTTCATCTAAATTATGGTCTTTACTGTAACGCATAAGAAGCATTATCAGTCCAAAAAGGCAGTCTGAAGCACTAAAACTCCAAAAAGGATCTTTTACATTATTTTCATCAGCCATAAGATTAAATGCCACATCATTGGCAAACTCTGCCGCTTTGTCAATATCGCCATTCATATAGAATTTGTATGGTATAGCAAGAGGATTCCATGCATTGCCTAATTCTGGGTCTCTTATGTTTATACATATTATTTCATATCCGTTATCCTTTAGTTCAGCAGCACATCTGTTATAAATTTCTGCCTTAGGGTCATTTATAATCATGCTTTCTTTTGACTTGCCTATTATTTTTACAGTAGGCTCTATAACACATCTTGTCTTTAGTGATCCTGTAGAACCCCATATTAATGTATGGGTATCACCTGAATCAATGGCTATGCGTCCTTTTTCCGCATCATAGGCAAGAGGTACGCCGCCCTTTAAACTGCCGGCTCTTTTGTCGCTGAATGAATGAATACCTTCCTTTTCGCCTAATATAAAATGAGGAAAATACCTGAACAGTTTTTCCTTTGTTTCAAGATTAATATTTTCAGTCATTTTTCAGTCACCTCATTATGACACGCTATTTTATTGTATAGCTGTCATTATATTCAAAAATCAATTCAAAATAATCTTTACGTATAAGCTCCATTTTCTTTTTTTTAGTAAATGTAAGCCAAACGTCATTACTGCATAATTTCCAAGAATCAATAATTTTTTGAACTGCATCTAAAAGCTTCTCCTGTGGTATGCCTGTATCAAGGCTTATGGTAAGGGCTGCCGCTCTTTTTAAGTCTCTTTCTTCTAAAAACTGCTCTTCCTTAGAAGTTGATACTTCACCTTTGTATAAATTATCAGTTTTATCATTCTTTGGATCACTTTTCTCAAATACGGACTTTATAAACTTTTCTATGTTTCCATTAATATCAGGCAGGTCATCAACATTTAATCCAAGTACAAGAGCAGAGGCATACAGAGCCAGAACTTGTTCCTGTGAAATATTTTTTTCTTCACTTGTCTTTGTAGATGTTATCGGAGCTACGAACCACGGATTTTCCTCAGATAAAATTTCATATGGGCTTTCCATAAAAAGCTGATAAAGAAATTCTATAGCTTCCTCAATAAAAATCTCAACTTCAGAAGCTGGTTTTAATAAATTGGGCGAAATGCTCTTGGAGTAACGGTCAATAGGGCTATGCTTTGCCCTTACTCCAAGTTCTATGGTCTGTGCAAGATGTTCTATTTCTTCACATATTAAATCCTCACATTTTGAACATGACAAATGTGGAATAATATTTGTTTTCAGTATATTAGTATTTTTGGAATT
>CALWHO010000027.1 GCA_944380405.1 uncultured Lachnospiraceae bacterium | reverse complement strand
GATACACAAATCATTCTTTCAAAGAACCAATGCTCTGTATCAGGCGGTTTTTTAGATTACTTTTTAGAGCATGTTTTGCCAAAAAATGAGGCTGTCATTAAATTGTTAGATGAAGTTGGAAAAAATCCATTTCAACTACAAGAACAAGAGCTTGCAAATTACAAAACAGCTCGACAAGAATTTATCCAAAAGGATGTTCTTGATTTGCATCGCCAATTAACTACATTTGATTTTTTTCAAAAAAGGATCAATAAGATTACTGCTGAACGTAGAGACATGCTCAAAGAACTTTTAGAGGAAGTATATGCTGAATGGCTCACAGTTTCTTATATGCTTCCAGTATTCTTTTACAAAAAAGCAGATAAGCATTTGAATGCTTCTTATAAATTGGATAATATAGAAAAAGAATTGAAAGGACCTACTGTTGCACCTGAGAGTCTTTTATATGATTTTGTAAAGTTAATTGGAGTATCTCCTGAAGATTTTATATTTGCGGCTCGTTCAGGTTCCAATGCAACACAAGAATCTTTGAGAAGAAGAATTAACAGACTAGTTGATGAAAAAGTAAATAAGCCTTTTCATAATTTTTATCAAACGGAATACATTAAATTGGATTTAGGATTTAATGCTGGTGTTGTCTCTTTTGTTGTTCAATCAGAAAACAGTGAAGCACTAATGTTATCCGAACGCAGCAATGGTCTAAAATGGTATCTTGAGACATTTATTGATGCTCAGGCAAATGATGTTGTAGGAAGAAATGTCGTATATTTACTTGACGAACCTGGAATCTCTTTACATGTAAATGCACAAAGAGAATTATTAAAATTATTTAAGCATTTAGCTGAAAAGGGAAACCAAGTAGTATATACAACGCATTCTCCATATATGCTAGATTTGGAGGTTGATGGAGTCCATCGTATTCGTGCAGTTGTTAAAAACGCAGAAGGTTTTACCAATATATATAAAACTGCCTACGATGCAAGAATTGCTCCAAATAGCCAAAAGGACACTTTAGCACCAATCATACGTGCTATTGGAATGAACCTCAATGATACCTTTGGCCCTGCTAAAGATAAGTTAAACATTGTTACTGAGGGAATAAGCGATTATATCTATTTGTGCACAATGGCCAAGGTGTTAGGCATTGATACTGAACGATATGCAATTCTACCTTCAGTTGGTGCATCAAATTGTATTAATATTTGTTCTATTCTTCATGGCTGGGGATGCCGTTATATAGCTGTGTTTGACTATGATATTGCAGGTGTTAAAACAGGCGGTGAATACTTAAGAAAAGACATGATGTTTGAGTATAAAAGTCAGTACTGCTATCTTGCAGATGTTTCTCAAGAAGAGGTTGATATGAAAACATACAAGGATTCTCCATATATGATTGAGGACGTTATTACAAGAGAGGAAATTAACAGATATTGTGCTGAAACCGCGACCTCAAATACAATTGGAAAAACGTTAATGGCTAAATTGATAAGTAATGCTATCGAGTCAGGTTCCTACCAAGTTGGTGATGAGTGCAAATTAAATTTTAAAATACTTTTTGATCGTATTTTTTCATACTTAGATAAGTGATTTTTTGCAAAATTAGCCGAGCAGTTAACTGACATCTTTGTTATAGTTGATGAAACTTATTGTATGCAATACAAAGATTTTACAGAAAATATGTGTATCGGTTTGCTTAATTTACAGTTTCTGGCATTTATAGGTACACAATTGCCTAGATCAAAACGATTAACAAATGTATGATTTGATGATTATGCCAGTGCATATAACTTTTCCGAGTCAATTAAAAACGATGCTACAGTACTCTTGTACTATGTCAAACGTGCATCTGAAGAGGGACTGTAGAACAATTTCCTGGATTTAGAGCAGTGTCATTTGGAAAATTAATACGCAAAGAAGCTGACAATTATCAAATGTGATGATATTCTGGATATGAATACATATCATATCGTTTATCGCTTTTTAGACGAGAATATGACTTTTTTGGAATTTGTCTGACAATTTTGCTAGTATATGATCGTATACGTCTTTACTAATTTAATTGATAATTCTTCACTATTTCCAGATAAAGGACTTTAGCAAATAGTATTTCTTTACTATTTGCTAAAAATGGTAAAGAAATTAAGAATAGGTAAAAGTATGATATATATGGATTATGCCAAAAGCAATACAAAAGAACCTTGAAAAATCAAGGTTCTTTTTTTATGGGTTTATTTTATATTTCACTCTATTGCTGTACTTATTTGACATAAGCAGATCCATTTCTATAACTTCATAACAAAGTTACGTATTGCAACATAGGTTATATTACCAAAATCCTTTTCAAGCTGCTTTGTAGAAAACTCATTCTAATCATAAGCAGAATGTGGAATATACTTTTTCTTCCATTACGGATTTTCCGTAGGCATTATTTTTAGCATTAATAACATTTTGCTGGAGAGGATTTCTGTTTAAGTAGAATTTAAAGAGCTTTTGATGAAATTGCTAAAACTCTTAATAACTATGTACACAGTAATGAGTATATATATTATAACAAAAATATTAATGTATATAAGGAAACCGAGTTATCTACAGAGTTAAATACACTTGCTAAAAATGCGAAATATATTACAATAGTATTTATTTTCTTAGTAATTTTATGTGCACCACACTTAATTGTGGCTACAAATTATACGACTTATCTTGATTTTGGTGAAACTCCTCCAAAAGGTTCAGAATATTGGATTGCACCATTTATATTACGATTTATAGAAGAAAACATCAAATTTATTGATGAAAACTGTTTAGAGTACCTTAAAAATAATACAAATATGGATTTTAATTCATATTAATATAGTTGGAAAAAGCTTAGAAAAAATTAAAATAATAATTTAATAATGTTAAAAAAGAGATTACCTTATAATTATGGGTAATCTCTTTTTTTATAAATCTATAGCCTAGTATATATTTTAGTTATATAAGATAAAAACAGTCATATTTTGTCATAAAGTATTAAAAGTTTTACAGAATGACAATGGTTGTCTATGCTGTTTAGTATAATAAATTTATGAAAAATCATCTTCAAATATAAGAAATTTATAGGGAGGAACATCTAAAGCCTCTGCAATATCAAATAATGCATCAAGTGATAAGCCCTTTAATATATTTGGGGCTTCTAAATGACCTACGAAGGCTGGCGTTAGTCCAACATGTTCTGCCAGTTCCTCTTGAGTTAATCCTCTAAGTTTTCTATAGTAAGCTATTTTTAGCCCAATTTGACGATATTTTTCTTTGTGGATAGTTTTCATGTTTTATCCCTCCAATGCTTATTTAATGGTATATAATTGGGACAAAAATTGACATGAGCAAATAGATATATTATTATAACTTTAAGATAGTATTATATGCTTATTAGCACATAAATACTAAAGGGGAGAAGTTTATGGAAGGTTCAGTTTTGAAATCTGAAAGGTTATTACAGATTTATTCTAAGCTGGTAGAAGGTAATGTTCTTATAAAAAAAGACCTATCATGGCAGTTTAATGTTACTGAAAGAAGTATCCAGAGGGACATAGAATCTTTGAGATGTTTTTTAGTAGAGAAGGGACTTAAGCAGGATATAGTTTATGACCGTAAGCTTAAGGGATATAAATTGGAAAATCAGCCATATAACATGCTTAACAATAGTGAGATATTGGCTGTCTGCAAAATTTTATTGGAAAGTCGTTCAATGCGTGTTGATGAAATGATTCCTATTTTAGATAAGCTTGTGGATTGCTGTGTGCCAGAACAAAGCAAGCAGACTGTTTTGGAATTGCTGGCAAATGAAAAGCATCATTACATTGAGCCTCATCATGGGCAGTTTATTTTAAAGGGTCTTTGGGAAATTGCTCAGGCTGTACAAAATCATCAATATATGGAAATTAACTACAGGCGTTTAAAAGAGCCAAAGTTAGTTAAGAGGCTTGTAAAGCCTGTAGGGATTATGTTTTCTGAGTATTATTTTTATCTTACTGCATTTTTGGAAGATAAAGATGTTTTTGATGAAGAAGATGATTTATTCCCTACAATATATAGAATTGACCGTATTGACTCATTTAAAGTCTTAGACGGGCATTTTGCAATTCCGTATAAGAAACGCTTTCAAGAGGGCGAATTCCGCAAGAGAGTACAGTTTATGTATGGAGGTAAACTTAGAAGGATTAAGTTTAAATATACAGGTCTTTCAATAGAATCTGTACTGGATAGATTACCCACGGCAGAAGCTGTTGAAGATAGTGAAGGTGGCTGGATTGTTTCGGCGGAGGTGTTTGGAGATGGGGTTGATATGTGGCTGAGGAGTCAGGGAGAGAGTATAAGTAGTATATAAAATTATAAAGTTTATTAATGTATGTGTATTTAATGTTTTTGAATTTTTGTAGGAGGAAAAATAATGTTTAACAGTTCTCTTAAAAAAAATGCTTTGGAGATTCATAGTAATGCAGTAGAAAGATATAATAGTACATATAGTGAAATGCAAAATAAATGTGATAAATTACATGCAACCAGAGAATTTTCTATAGATAAAATTATAAAGGTAGAATTAATTATAAATAGTATAGCAAATAAACCTAAAGAATTTGATAAAAAAATGGGTGAAATAAATGCTCATGTAATGAAGTTTAAAGATACTGAAGTATATGCAAAAGAAGCTTATGAAAGTGCATTAAAATCAGGAATTAATATTATTTCTGGAGTTGCCGCAGGAGGTGCAATAGCAACAGCAACGCCTTCGTTAGCAATGAGTATAGCAACAACATTTGGAACTGCTGCAACAGGAAGAGCTATTTCAACGTTATATGGTGCAGCAGCTCAAAAAGCAGCTCTAGCTTGGATTGGTCGTATGACGGGTGGAATAGCTACAAAAGGTGTTATTACAGGTGCTGGAATGGCATCTGGAGAAGCTTTTCTTGCATTAGCTGGACCTATCGGTTGGGGTGTTAGTGCGGCATCTACAGCAGTTTCATTATTTTCTCTCACTAATAAAAATAAAAAGATATCTAAAGAGGCTATTGAAGAGGCAAAAAAAATTATGGAGGCTAGAGAAGTTTTAAGAGAAACTACAGCTAAGGTGGTTTCTTTAAATGATGAAACAAACATATTGTTAGAAGAATTGACAAAACAAATATTAGAAGCTGAACCATATAAAAATTCAAATTATTTAGAATTAGATGAAAAAATACAATTTTTGTTAGGAACATTGGTAAACAATACTTTGTCACTTGCAGCTTTGCTTAATAAGATAATAGAATAATGGAAGGATTTATATGGAAAAATATGTAAAAAGCACACAAGAACAGGCAACAGCTGCTTGGATTGACTATTTAAATCAGTTGCGTATAGATGAATTGATAAGAAAGTTAGATATGCAAGATAATTCATTTGAACAGGCTTTTTTAGAGATTCAAAAGTTAAAGGATTTTATTGGAGATCCAAGTCATATTTTAGGAAATGATTCTACTAAGCATGGAGAAATAGCAGAGAATGTACAGGTATATATTTCAAATGCAAGAAGGTTAATTGAAGGATTAGCTAAAGAATATACATTTGACGGTGTTGGACGTACAGCCCCAGAGGATTATCTAAAAAATGGACAACCTGTACAGTCGAAATTTTATGGTAATCCAATTGGACAAAATACATTTAAAGCTATTCTTAAACATCTTGAAGATTATCCTGACTTTATAAAAAATGGTGGTACATATGAGATCCCAAAAGAACAATATGAAAAAATAATTGAACTACTTAACAAACAGTCTTCTCAGTTATCCAGAAGTGAAGCACATCTTGTAAAGTTAATCAAGGAATGGGAAAAAGCAAACAATGTTGTATTTACTGATAAAATTAAGCCAGCTATTGTTCAATATAAAGATGTTCAGCAAGGGACTATAAATGATACAATCAAAAAAGAAGAAGATTCTATAAAAAAATTTGATAAAAAGCGACGAGAAGAAGCCTATGAAAAAAGCAAGCCATCGATTAAAGAGGCGGAAAAAGTAATAGCTATAAGTGCAGCTTTAGAAGGTGGAGTAGCGTTCTGCTTATCAATAATGGAAAAGAGAAAATCTGGTAAAAAACTTGCTGAATTCACAAAAGAAGATTGGATGGATATAGGTATTGATACAGGTGTAAATACTGCAAAAGGTGGAATAAGAGGATCAGTTGTATATACACTTAGTAATTTTACAGCTACGCCTGCAAGTGTTGCAAGCGGTTTGGTAACAGCTACATTTGGTGTTATAGAACAAACGATGCTTTTAAGAAATGGAAAAATCGATGAAGAAGAATTTCTGATAAATTGCGAAGCACTTAGTTTAGATGTATCAATTAGTACTATCTCATCAATTTTAGGACAAATATATATTCCTATCCCGATTTTAGGGGCTCTTATAGGTAATGTTGCAGGTATGTATTTATATGATATTGCAAAAAGTCAAGGCCTTAAATATGAGCAATCTATTATTATTAACTATAAAAAAGAGATTGAAGAATTGACAAAAAAACTTGATAAGCAATATGAAGCAATATTAAAACAGTTGGAAAAACATTTAATAAGTTTTAAATCAATGATAGATCTTGCATTTGATGTAGATATAAATATAGCATTTAATGGTTCAATCCAACTTGCTTTATTTAATGGAGTTAAGGAAGAAAAAATATTAAAAACAAAAAAGGAAATTGATGAATTTTTTTTATTATAACAAGGAGTGATATTATGTTTATAAATGATACAGATATGGAATTTCAGGATGAGTTAAAATTATATGAGTTAAATGAAATGTTAGAAAAAGCAGAAAATGCAGTTGCAGTTGCTGTTGGAACAACAGCTGCAACAGGTGCTATACCAATTCCATTTGCAGATGCTCCCCTTCTCGTTGCTCAGCAGGTAGCGCTTATGGCTACAATTTGTGGTATTTTTAAAATTGATATTCAAAAAGATGGTTTAAAAGCATTGGCTATGTCTGCATTAGGAGCAAGTGGAGCTACAGTTGTTGGAAAAACTTTGGCAACAAATTTAATAAAATTTATACCAGTAGCAGGTTCAGTTGTAGGTGGAGCGGTTTCCGCAGGTACAGCAGGAGTGGTTACGCTTGCTATGGGAAAAGCTTTTATTGAAGTATGTAAAGCTGCAAAAATGGGAAAATTAAGCGAAGTAGACATTACATCTTCAAAAGGAATGAGTATGTTAAAAGCTTCATTTAAGGAACAGCTTAGAAAAAATAATTAAATATTAATATTATTAATAAAACAGTAATCACTTATCAAATATTGATAAGTGATTACTGTTTTATTTTCTGTTCAATGAACCTACCAACTCATCCTTCCTTACCCTCCACATTTTTTCTCCCAACCTAAATGCTGGAATAGTTCCATTATTTATCATCTTATAAAAAGCATTTTTTGATATTCCAAGTATTTCCATTACTTCTCGTGCTGTAAGTATATCTGGATATTCTTCAAACATAAAATTCCTCCTTTTCGGTTTAATTATTACCTTTATGTTCTTTTACGTAATTTTATGTTTTCTAAATATATATTATTAATTAGATAGCAGCTGGTATTTGCCTGTAAATTAGGCATAATGTCAGCTGCTATTTTTTAATATGTAAAATCTAAAAAGAATTGATTTTGCTTAAAAAAACGTGTATAAGGAGGGATTTTCATATGAATAGTACAAAAGTTTTTAAAATGCTGCTTGCAGCAATATCTTCAGTAATTAAAGGCATAATAAGGCTTTTACAGCAGGAATTTTGTCTGTCTTAAATGCCTTAAAGGTATAAGGAGGTATTTAAAGTGACTAACTATGACAAAGACAAGTTAAGTAAAATTGTAGGCGTTGTTTCTATTTCAGTTTTAGGCATAATTTGTGCCATTATTGATGCACTTATTAAGGAGGAAGGATGATGTTTAATAATCAAAGATATATTACAAAAGGTGTTTCAAACAGAATTCCTTTTTGGTTGATAATTTATATCTGGAATATGGTAGAGAGCCTATGCAGAGATTACAAGGAAGAAGCTGATTATTTGCAAATATTTAAAGTAAGCACAGAAAATAATGTTTTGACTATATCCCATTCTCAGGAGCAGCCAGCCATAGAAAACTTAGTTAAGCTTAGCTATTATGGCACACCCATTAACGAAAAAATATATGTCATAGACAGCGAAGAGTATTCCACAATGCTTTTAGCAGAAGAGTATTAAGGAGGTTTTATTTATGGATAGAATTTATTGTGTATACTGCGGAGATGAAGTATTGGAAGATGAAGTTTGTTATATTAATGATGACCCATACTGCCCTGTATGTATTGATGAGCTTACATGTGTATGTGATGAATGCGGAAGAAGAGTTATGCTTTCTGAAAATATGGGCAATGAGTCAATGTATTTATGCAGCCATTGCTATGATTCATATTACTGCTACTGCGATGATTGCGGAGAATTAATTTCAAGGAGGGATTCTTACTGCGATGAATATGACGGCTGTTTCTGCAGGCGTTGTTATTATGAAAATCACGAAAATGACTTAATACATGATTACAGCTATAAACCTAAGCCTATATTTTATGGAAATGGAAGACATATAGGTGTAGAGCTTGAAATAGATAAGGGATATGACCATGAGGAAAATGCAGATAAAATATTAGCTGTTGCCAATAAAGATAATACACATATTTATATTAAAAATGACGGCTCCCTTGATGAAGGCATGGAAATAGTTAGCCACCCTATGACACTTGACTATCACATGACAAAAATGCCTTGGAAAGATGTTTTAAAAACAGCAGTTGATAGAGGCTATTTATCGCATAAAACATCAACATGCGGTCTGCACTGCCATGTAAGCAGGAGTTCTCTTGGTGATACATACGAAGAACAGGAAAAGACTATTGGCAAAATATTATTTATTATAGAAAGATTTTGGGACGAGTTTTTAAGGTTTTCAAGAAGGACAGAGTATCAGATGAGCAGGTGGGCAGCAAGATATGGCTTCAAAGAAAAGCCTCATCAGGTGCTTAATAATGCCAAAAACTCAGGTCTTGGAAGATATGCCTGTGTTAACTTAAGCAACAAAGATACAATTGAGTTTCGTATGTGGAGAGGAACTCTTAAATACAACACTTTTATAGCTACACTTCAAATGGTTGAAACCATATGCAGTGTAGCTTATTTTATTTCTGATGAAGATCTGGAAAGTTTAAGCTGGTTTAAGTTTATGGAGATGATAGATTATCCAGAGCTTATAAGATACTTAAAGGAAAGAAGGCTTTATGTAAATGAGCCTGTAAACACAGAGGAGGAGATGTAAATGTGCTGTTTATTTGGAATAATTGATTACAAAAACAAAATAGACTATTCACAAAGAAAAAGAATACTTAAGAACCTTTCAATATGCGGTGAGGAAAGAGGTAGAGATGCTTCAGGAATAGCATTTAATTCTTCAAATGGAATAAACGTTATAAAGAACGATGTTCCTGCACGCCGCCTTAAATACAATCTTCCAAAGGACGTATGTGTAGTAATGGGTCACAACAGACTTACAACACAAGGCAGCGAAAAGAAGGTTTATAATAATCAGCCTTTTCAGGGAAATGCAGGAGGTAAAACATTTGCATTTGCCCACAATGGAATGATTTATAATGACAGGCGTTTAAGAAGAGATAAGAAACTGCCTGAAACAAAAATTGAAACAGACAGCTATATAGCTGTTCAGCTTATAGAAAATACAGGAGCCTTTAACATAGAAGCCATAAAATATGCGGCAGAAAATGTTGAAGGCTCTTTTTGTTTTACGTTTATTGATTCTCAGAACAGCACATATATAGTTAAGGGCGATAATCCTATGGCTATATTTCATTATAAATGTCTTGGTATATATGTGTATGCATCTACTGCTGATATATTGAAAAGGGCTGTAAATAAAAGTGGTTTGAAAAGAAAGAAATATGAAGAAATTAAAATTAACATGGGGGAGATTATCAAAATTAATAGTCTTGGAGAAAGAGAATATTTTAAGTTTGACACAAAAAATATAGACAGCGGTATATTTGGATACAGAGGAATATATAACGGCTTTTATGACGATTATGTTTGGGATATGTATGGAGGCTATTACGGTTCAAAATACGGATTTTCAATTGATGAGGACTGTAATGAAAAAAAGGAAACATTATATTCTCAGCTTGTTGAATACGCCTCATATGTTGGTGTAAGCGAAGATGAAGTGCTGTTTCTACTGGAAAATGGTTTTGACTGCTGGGAAATAGAAGACATGCTTATGGAGCCTGATGAGCTTAAACTATATATAGAAGATATGGCATATGCTCAAGGGTATTATATTTAGTTAACAATAAAAGAGTGCCAATAGGGTTTGGGTTACTAGAGGAACGTGCCTTAATAGTAAACCTAAATTTATTGGCACTCTTTTTTTATGTCCCTAAAGGGTATAGCCTAAATAGACGAAATGAGGTTTTTAAATGGATATAGGATATATAAGGGTAAGCACTCAGGAGCAAAATACAATAAGGCAGGAAGTGCTTATGAAAGAGCTTAATGTTGACGAGGTGTTTATTGATAAAGTAAGTGGCAAAAGCACAGATAGACCTGAGCTAAAAAGAATGCTGGAATTTGTGCGAAAAGGCGACAGGGTTATATGTGAGAGTATAAGCAGGTTTGCAAGAAACACAAAAGACCTTCTTGAGCTTATTGATATGCTTAACAGTAAGGGTGTTATATTTATAAGCAAAAAAGAAGCCATTGACACAAATACGCCTACAGGGAAGTTTATGCTTACTGTTTTTGGAGCTGTTGCAGAGCTGGAGAGAGAATATATTCTTCAAAGACAGAAAGAAGGTATAGCAGAAGCTAAAAGGGCAGGAAAGTATAAGGGGCGAAAGGAAAAGAAGCTACCTGAGTTTGAGGCGGTATATAACAGGTGGAAAAATGGAGAAATAACAGCCGTAAAGGCTATGAATATTTTGGGGATATCTAAAAGCAGTTTTTATAGAAAAGTGAAAAATCATCTATCACACAATGTTGATAGATGATAGATGAAAATGATATAATAAACTTATCATTTTTATATGGAGGTATATTATGGCTATAAAATCACCGCCTTTTGATATTACAAATAAAATTATACAGTATGTAGCTGAAATCTCAGAGCTTGTGGCAAAGCTGACATATAGCGAAAAGCTTTCTTCTAACCCTACATTAAGAAGGACTAACCTTATACGTACAATACAAGGCTCCCTTGCTATTGAGCAAAACACTCTTACAGTGGAGCAGATTACAGCTTTATTAAATGGAAAGCGTGTAATAGCTCCGCCTAAGGATATTGCAGAAGTTAAAAATGCCTATGAGATATATGAGCATATGGAAAACATAAATCCTTATGATGAAAATTCTCTCCTTAAAGCCCATGGAGTTATGATGAAAGGGCTTATTGAGGAAGCTGGGATGTTCAGAAGCAAAAATATAGGTGTAGTAAATAAAGATGGTGAAATACTTCATTTTGGGACACTGCCTCAGTATGTGCCTAATCTTATAAATGAGCTTTTGGAGTGGACAGAAAAAAGCGATATGCACATGCTTATAAAAAGCTGTGTATTTCATTATGAATTTGAGCTTATACATCCATTTGCGGACGGCAACGGAAGAATGGGGCGTTTATGGCATACGCTCCTTCTTTCAAAATGGAAAGGAATATTTGCATATCTGCCTGTGGAGTCAATAATACATGACAGGCAGCAGGAATATTATGATGCCATTAATATGTCAAACAATAAGGGAAAGTCAACGGATTTTATAGAATTTATGCTTTCTGCAATAAAAGAGGCTCTTTGCGATGCCATAGGAGAAGAAAAGATTGCAAATAAC
>CALWHO010000026.1 GCA_944380405.1 uncultured Lachnospiraceae bacterium | reverse complement strand
AGTTTCTTAAACTCAGGTGTATATTTTTTCTTTGGTATTCCTTTTGACATAAAAAATCACCCCACTTGTTATTTAGTATATCATACTGTCTAACAAATGGGGTGCAGTTCTTGCCGGGAGGACGGTTATTTTTTTATGGTTTTTAATATCTCCAGAACTATTATTAATAATATAATCTGATATATGTAATCCATAATATCAACCCCCTTTCTTTAAAGGGTGATTGACTAAACCGCCTTTGTGGCTGTTCCTCTTGCGTTATTTTAGAATATATTGATTTATATAATTTGTCAAAAAATGCAAAAAAGGTGCCGGCTGTGCCAACACCTTTTTTATTTTATATAGATATTTTTTAATTTAATACTGCTGAAGGGTAAAGGGAAACGAAGAGTTTCCCTTTTTTAATCCGCAGTCGGAATTCACTTCCGACGAGGAAAACGGGAAGTTTCAAGGCTTTATGCCATAGGAACTTCCCGTTTATACCTAAATCAATCTCGACAAAATATCATTTTGTCGAAAATACTTTATTATTTAATTCCGTTTTCTTCAAGAACTTTGTTAAAGCTTGCTACAACTGTATTTGTGTTGTTTCTGTCCATATACATTGGAGCATCTTCAACTGCTTTAAGAGCTGCTTTAGCTTCTGCCTTTGTGTAAACGCCTTTTTCAAACATTTCACGAGCAATTTCTTTTTCGCTCTTATAGCTGTAGTTTACTGTCATAGCATTTGCTACAGACTGAAGCCCCATAAAGTTTGGTTTTCCAAGAGCTGGAATAGCAGCCTTAACTTCGTTTAATGTACCGTCACAGCTTGTAACTGTACCTGTGCTTTCAGCAAGTGAAACAGCAGGAATTACAGCATCTGCCTGCATAGCTGTTTCTGTAAGGTAGATATCCTGAACAGCTACAAATTCCATGTTGCTTCTGTCAAAGCCCTTAACGTCTTCGCCAAGTATAAACATAGCTTTTACGTTTTTGAGGTTTTCCTTAGCAAGGCAAAGAGGTGTTACACCAAGGTCGCAAAGTCCCTGTGTATTTACGTTAGCCTTAATCTGGAGAATACCATTACGAGGTGAACCAACGTGTCCGCTTAAGAGAGCCATGTCAGCAGCCGCTTTTGCAGCCTCTGCTGTTACGTTGAACTGGTCAACAACAACAATAGCCTTCTTAGCTTCCATAAGCATAGCAGCAGCTTTTGCAGCTTCTTCTGTAACTGTTACGCCTTCAAGGCTTGCTTTAAGGTCTTCAATGCCTTCTGCTGTGCAGCCACCATCAACAAGTGCTTTAAGTATTGCCTTAATAGCCTTTGTATCTTCAGCAGGAACAAAGAGATTTGATTCCTGAGCTTCCTGACTATCTGCCTTATTGCTGATTACAAGAAGTTTAGCACCTCTTTCAACAGCCTGACGAACTTTAACGCCAAGTGAAGCATGGTCTTTCATAATATCTGTACCAACAAGTACAATAAGGTTTGTTGAAAGAAGTTCATCAATCTTAACTGTTGAACCATCTTTACCCATAACCTCAGCTACACCGCTCTTATTTACGCCAAAGCTGAATACTGTAGGAGCTTTTACAACTTCTTCTGCGTACTTCTTAGCAAAGTATATTTCTTCATTTGTAAATTTATCTGAAATAGAAACTGCTACAGCGTCTTTGCCATATCTAACAGCTACACTCTGGAGTTTCTTAGCTATATACATTGAAGCCTCTTCCCATGAAACAGGTGTAAGAACGCCGTTTTTCTTAACCATAGGTGTTGTAAGACGGTTGCTCTTTACAGCTTCGCCAAAGCCGAAACGACCTTTAACACAAAGTACGCCTGCTTTTTCATCATCAGGAGTTGATTTTGCAATCATATCGCCTTCTGTCTGGAGAGTTGTTTTACATCCAACAGAGCAGAATGAGCAAGTTGTAAGTGTTTTCTTTGTGTTAAGAGGAACTCTCTTGCCATATGTAAATTTCTCACCAAGAGCACCTGTTGGGCAAAGGTTAATACACTGACCACATGAGATACAGTCTGTTTCTTTAAGTGGAAGGTCAAGAGCTGGTTTAACTATTGTGTCAAAACCACGGTCTACAAGACCAAGTGCTGTACGACCCATAACTTCATCACAAACTCTTACACAAAGACCACAGAGTATACATTTATCTGGGTTTCTGTCGATGAATGGATGGCTGTTATCAATGCTTCTGTTATGGCTTTCGCCAACAAATACGTTAGGGTCAACGTCGTTTTCGTTAACTCTCTGAATAAGCTTACATTCAAAGTAATCGTGGCAGCCACATTCAAGACATCTGCTTGCTTCTTTAAGAGCCTGTTCTTCTGTAAAGCCGAAGTTTACTTCATGGAAGTTATCTTTTCTTTCTTCAGGAGAAAGGTGGTTCATATGAGCTCTTGCAATTCTTTCTCTGTCTAAGAAGTCTTTTTCTGTAAGGTCATGTCTTTCAACAAGTATAGGTGCCTTATAAGGAACGATTGCGCCTTTAAGGTAGCTGTCAATAACCTTTGCAGCCTTTTCAGCTTCGCCAATAGCAGCAATAGCAATACCTGCACCCTTATTTGTAGCATCACCTACAGCAAATACGTTTTCAATATTTGTTCTAAATGTCTGTTCATCAGCAGAGATTGTGCCTTTTCTTGTAAGGTCAATTCCTTCAAGACCTGCTGGGTCAAGTTTCTGACCAAGAGCCATAATAAGGCTGTCGATTTCAAGGTCTTCTACTGCACCTTCAATAGGAACAGGGCTTCTTCTGCCGCTGGCATCAGGCTCACCAAGTTCCATTTTCTGGAGTTTAACATGGTCAATCTTGCCATCTTCTTTTGCAACTATTTCAAGAGGGTTTGTAAGGTATTTGAATATTACGCCTTCTTCTTCTGCCTCTTTAATTTCTATTTCTTCAGCAGGCATTTCTGCTCTTGTTCTTCTGTATACGCAGTATACTTTTTCAGCACCAAGACGAACTGCTGTACGGCAAGCGTCCATAGCTGTGTTGCCGCCGCCTACAATAGCTATCTTCTGTCCTGCAAGAACTTCTTCCCCAAGAGCTACTTTTCTAAGGAAGTCAATACCGCCAAATACGTTTTCATTGTCTTCTCCAGCAACGCCCATTTTAATGCTTGTCCATGCACCTACTGCCACAAGAACTGCATCATAACTTTCCTGAAGGTGGCTAAATGTTACATCTTTGCCGATTTTGATGTTATTTATAAGCTTAACGCCCATACCCTCAATAAGAGCTATTTCCTGGTCAAGAACTGCCTTTGGAAGACGGTATTCAGGAATACCATATCTAAGCATACCGCCCATTTTTGGCATAGCATCATAAATTGTTACGTCATGGCCTTTTCTTCTAAGCTGATAAGCAGCTGTAAGACCAGCAGGACCACCACCGATAACTGCTACTGTATGACCTGTTACATCTTCGCATTCTGGCATATATGGATTGCCGCTTGCAAGGTCTTTATCACCTACAAAGCTCTTAATGAAAGCTATTGAGATAGGTTCTTCTACCATCTGACGACGGCAAGCTGATTCACAAGGATGTGGACATACTCTACCGATTGATGATGGAAGTGGGAATATATCTTTAATAAGCTTAACAGCTTCTTTATACTGACCATTTGCAACCATGCCTACATAGCCCTGGCAGTCTGTACCTGCTGGACAGTTAAGAGCACAAGGTGGACGGCAATCGCCTGTATGGTCGCTTAAGAGAAGTTCAAGAGCAACCTTTCTTGATTCTTTAACTTTAGGTGTATTTGTTTTAATTACCATGCCTTCTGCAATTGTTGTAGCACAAGCTCTTAAAAGCTTTGGATTTCCTTCTGCTTCAACAACACAAAGACCGCAGGCACCGTATACTTTTACTCTTTCGTCATAGCAAAGGGTAGGTATATCAATGCCGTTTTCTTTTGCAACTTCAAGCACTGTCTGTCCAGCATAACCTGTAACTTCAATGCCGTTTATATTAAGTCTTAACTTATTCGCCATTTTAATTTCCTCCCTTAATCTACTATTACTGCACCGAAGTTACAGCTTGATAAGCACTTACCGCACTTAATACATTTATCTGTATCAATAACGTGTGGATTTTTAACAGTGCCGCTGATAGCTCCAACTGGACAGTTCCTTGCACAAAGTGTACAGCCTTTACATTTATCTGCATCAATAGTGTATGAAACAAGGTTCTTGCACTGATGAGCTGTACATTTCTTTTTGTAGATATGATCTTCATACTCGTTTCTGAAGTATCTTATTGTTGTAAGAACTGGGTTAGGTGCTGTCTGACCTAAACCACAAAGAGCAGAAGATTTTATGTTAAGGGCAAGGCTTTCAAGAAGCTCGATATCGCCGTCTTTTCCTTCGCCGTCTGTAATTCTTGTAAGAATTTCAAGCATTCTCTTTGTACCTAAACGGCAGTGGATACATTTACCGCAGCTTTCCTTACATGTAAAGTCAAGGAAGAAACGAGCCATATCAACCATACATGTTGTTTCGTCCATAACAACCATACCGCCAGAACCCATAATAGCGCCTGTTGCAGCAAGTGTCTTATAGTCGATAAGTGTATCTACAAGGTCAGCAGGAATACATCCGCCTGAAGGACCGCCCATCTGAACAGCCTTAAACGCTCTGTCTTCCTTAATACCGCCACCGATATCAAATATAACGTCTTTAACTGTTGCACCCATAGGGATTTCAACAAGACCGCCTTTTTTAATTTTACCTGTAAGAGCAAATACTTTTGTACCCTTACTGTTTGGAGTACCCATAGCAGAGAAAGCTTTACCGCCATTTAATATTATCCAAGCAACGTTTGCATATGTTTCTACGTTGTTGATGTTTGAAGGTTTCTGCCAGTAACCTTTGTTTGCAGGGAATGGAGGTTTAAGACGAGGCATACCTCTTTCACCTTCAAGAGAAGCAATAAGAGCTGTTTCTTCACCACAAACGAAAGCACCTGCACCAGCTTTAATTCTGATACGGAAGCTGAAGTTTGAACCAAAAATATTGTCGCCTAAGAAGCCTTTTTCTTCTGCCTGCTTAATAGCAATGTTAAGACGAACAATAGCAAGTGGGTATTCAGCACGAACGTAAATAACACCTTCATCTGAGCCCATAGCATAAGCGCCTATAAGCATACCTTCAAGTACAGCATGTGGGTCGCCTTCAAGTACGGCACGGTCCATGAATGCACCTGGGTCACCTTCGTCGGCATTACAGATAGTATATTTCTTTGTACCCTGAGCGCTTCTTGCAGCATTCCATTTAAACCATGTTGGGAAACCAGCACCACCACGACCTGCAAGACCTGAAACTTTAATTTCTTCAATTACTTCTTCAGGTGTCATCTCAGTTACGCATTTTTCAATAGCTTTATATCCGCCTTTAGCGATATATTCTTCAATATGTTCTGGGTTTATAACGCCGCAGTTTCTAAGAGCAATTCTTGTCTGTTTTTCAAGTCTTTGCTTATCAACTTCAGGCATTTCATATTTTGTTAATGTTTCGCCCTTTAATTCGCTGTCGATAATTTCTTTAATGTTTTCGGCATTTACAAGTACATATGTAGTTTTTGTGCCGTCATCTCTTATAAAGTCAACAATTGGCTCAAGGTAGCACATACCTATACAGCCTGTTACGCTTACATCAATATCAAGGTTATTATCCTTTATGTACTGTTCAGCTGAGTCAGAAACTTTATTAGCACCAGCGGCAATACCGCAGCTGCCCTTACCTACTATCATTTTCATTTGCCTTCAGCCTCCTTTGCTCTTAAATCAGCAATTATAGATTTAGCCTTAGCTGGTGTAAGAGAACCGTATGTTTCACCGTTTATCATCATAACAGGTGAAAGTGAACAGCAGCCAAGACAAGCCACGTTGTTAAGAGTAAAAAGACCGTCTGGTGTTGTTTCTCCCTCTTTAACTCCAAGCTCCTCACAAATAGCTGTTTCTATAGCTTCACTACCATTTACATGGCATGCTGTACCCTGGCAAAGCATAATAAGATACTTGCCTACAGGCTGAAGTCTAAACTGTGCATAAAATGTAGCTACGCCCAATACCTTAGCTGGTTTATTGCCAGTTTTAATTGCAATGTAGTTAAGAAGCTCTATAGGAAGATAGCCATATATCTCCTGAGCATTTTGCAAAATTGTAATAAGACTGCCCTCCACAGCACCATACTTATCAAGTGTAGGCTGAAGAAGTGTTACATCAATTCCGGCTTTTTGCAAAGCCTCTGCGCTAGCCTGCGCACAATTGCAGCAGCTACTCATCTAAAACAACTCCTTTTCATTTATACTTTTTTTTGATTTAAAACCACCAAAAGAGATTAAATCTTTTACCCCTATAATTCTCTCATTTTAATATTTTATCATAGCCAAAATTTAAATTCAACTGAAAGAAGCGTTATAAGCCATAAATTGTCCTACAAATTTTGTATATTTTTATGTCTTTTTTTCTTACATAATTAACATTGAATAAAAATTCAATACCTGATAAAATTTTGATTGTTAATATAATGACATTCACGAAAGGAGTTCTTGATATGATATACGGCTTTTTAGGTGCTGGAAATATGGCAGGGGCTATTATAAGAGGAATGGTTAAGGGCGGTTTTAAAGGCTCTTCAATAAATGTATACAACATAACAGAAGCAAAATCACAAAAGCTTGCTGATGAATGCGGTGTAAAGGTTTGCAAAAGCCAGTCAGAGCTTATAGAGTCTTCTGACGTAATTATACTTGCAGTTAAGCCGCAGGTTCTTACAGGTCTTATGGGCAGTATTAAGTTAGACCTTCAGTCAAGAAAACACCTTATAATATCAATAGCTGTTGGCAAAACAATAGATTTTCTTGAAAAAGGTCTTGGTGAAGATCAGGCAATAGTAAGAGTAATGCCAAATATAAATGCAAAGGTGCTTTGCTCAACTAGCGGTTACTGCGTAAACAAAAACGTAACTGACGACGAGAAAAAAATTGTTGAAGAGCTTTTCTCTTCTGTAGGATCTATAACAGAGATACCAGAAAGCATGTTTAGCATATTCGGCGTTGTTGCCGGCTCATCACCAGCATTTGTGTATATGTACATAGACTCTCTTGCAAGAGCAGCTCAAAGAGCAGGCATGCCTAAAGCTCAGGCTCTTGAATTTGCAGCCCAGACAACTATGGGCAGTGCAAAAATGGTTCTGGAAAGCGGCATACATCCTCTTGAAATGGCAGACATGGTTTGCTCACCTGGCGGCACAACAATAGAAGGCATATATGCCCTTGAGGAAAAAGGATTCCAAAACACAGTTTTCAGAGCTTTTGATGCTGTTTTGGCAAAGGATAAATTTATACAAAACAAAAAATAACTGTCTATATTATTGAATAGTTTTTTATTCTTACATAATACTAACGTAAGAGTAGAGTCAAAATATGTCTATATAATATTAAGGAGGAAATAAACTATGGCAAAAATTTTAATCAGCCCAAGCAAATATGTTCAGGGTGCAGGCGAAATGAAAAAATTAGGTTCATACGCTGCTTCTTATGGCAAAAACGCACTTATATTAATAAGTGCAGGCGGCTACAAGAGAATAGGCACTGAAATCGAAGAAAGCTTTAAAGATACAGGCGTTTCATTTGCATTTGATTATTTCAATGGCGAATGCTCAAAAAATGAAATTAACCGTATTATGAAAATTATGGAAGAAAAGGGCTGCGATATGATTATCGGTATCGGCGGCGGTAAGATTTTCGACACAGCAAAGGCTGCTGCTTACTACCAGAAAACACCTGTTGTTATCTGCCCTACAATAGCTTCAACTGACGCTCCTTGCAGTGCTTTATCGGTTATTTACACAGACGAAGGTGTATTTGAAGAATACCTCTTCCTTCCAGCAAACCCTAACCTTGTTCTTATGGACACAGAAATAATTGCTGCTTCACCTGTTCGTCTTACAGTAGCAGGTATTGGTGATGCCCTTGCAACATATTTTGAAGCAAGAGCCTGCAAAAATTCAGATGCTACATCATGCGCAGGCGGCAAAAGCACAGAAGCTGCCATGGCACTTGCAAAACTTTGTTTTGACACACTTATGGAAGAAGGCATTAAAGCAAAATGTGCTCTTGAAGCAGGCGTATGCACACCAGCTGTTGAAAAAATAATTGAAGCTAACACACTTTTATCAGGTATAGGCTTTGAAAGTGCTGGTCTTGCAGGCGCTCACGCTATCCATAACGGTCTTACAGTACTTGAAGAATGCCACCACATGTACCATGGTGAAAAAGTTGCTTTCGGTACAATAGCACAGCTTGTACTTGAAGATGTTTCAGCAGAAGAACTTGAAGACATAATTTCATTCTGCATAGAAGTAGGTCTTCCTGTAACACTTGGCGAACTTGGCGTAAAAGAAATTACAAAAGAAAAAATCATGGCTGTTGCAGAAGCTGCTTGTGCAGAAAACGACACACTTCACAACATGCCATTTGAAGTTACACCAGAAAAAGTATATGCAGCTATTATGGCAGCAGACGCTTATGGTCACTATTTCCTTGGTGAATAATTATTTAATAAATTACGGCAGAATTTATATTCTGCCGTTTTTTTATTGTATTTAAAACATAATTTTGTCATGATATAATAATGCCATTAATTATATTATTATAGGGATGATTTATAATGAAAACAAAAAATGTTGCTACTTTTTTTGCTGTTTTGGCAGCAGCTTTATATGCCATAAACATACCATTATCAAAAATACTGCTAAATCATGTAAGTGCAACTATGATGGCAGCTTTTCTTTATATTGGTGCAGGTATAGGAATGTTTATAAGCACTCTTTTAAGCAGTGCTTTTGGAAAACCGTACCATAAAGAGCCTCTAACAAAAAAAGAACTGCCTTATACAATAGCCATGGTAGTGCTTGATATTGCAGCACCTATATTTTTAATGTTTGGTATTGCCAAAACAACTTCAGCCAATGTTTCTTTGCTAAATAACTTTGAAATTGTTGCCACATCTTTAATTGCTTTTATTATATTTAAAGAAGTAATTTCAAAAAGGCTTTTTATCGCCATAATACTTGTAACTATTTCCAGCATTATACTTTCATTTGAAGGAAAAGGTGCATTTACATTTAACACAGGTTCTTTGCTTGTTATAATGGCTTGTATATGTTGGGGATTTGAAAACAACTGCACAAAAATGCTCAGCAACAAAAGTTCCCAAGAAATTGTAATTATAAAGGGCTGTTTTTCAGGCTTAGGCAGTTTAATAATAGCTTTAATAACAGGCGAAGCTATACCAGATATTATTTGGATTATATCTGTGCTTATATTAGGCTTTATATCATACGGCTTAAGCATAAATTTTTATATTATGGCACAAAAGGATTTAGGTGCTGCCAAAACAAGTGCTTATTATTCAATATCGCCATTTTGGGCTGTAATATTTAGCATAATTATAGTAGGCGAAAGACCTGCCTTTCAGTTTTATATAGCTTTAACAATTATGATTATAAGCACAATAATGATGGTTAAAGACACTATATCTTTGCAGCATAATCACCAGCACCAGCACAGCCATAGCCATGAACACAGTCATGGTAATGTAACCCATACCCATGAGCATACACATGTTCATAGCCATATACACATACACAAAAATAATTCTGATGACCATAGCCATACACACAGTAACTTAAACGACCATAATCATGTACATTTAGCTTAAAAAAATCAAAGCCACCCATATGGGTGGCTTTTAGACTGCAAAAAACCTATTTTTTAAAATTATATATACTGCGGAATTTACTTCCGACGAGAAAAAGCAAAGCACCTGACGAACTAAGGCGGCGAAGCCGTTTTCCGAAGGAAAATGCCGACAGAGAGTTTCAAGGCTTTTTAGCTTCGGAATTTTGCCTGTGGCAAAACGAATGGGGTTTCATAATGAAACCCCATTCGCCCTTTTTCGTCGGGTTCTCCCATGGAACTTGGCACCCGCAAAGATGTGCGGGTCAGCGAAGCTGACTTTTCGAAGAAAAGTGCTGACCATGTGCTTTATACTTGTGTCTGCTCGTCAAAGGCTTGAATGGAATGAGCCTTTGACGAAATGGTATTATTTTGCTGCATACTGAGGAAGGTTTTCCATAAGGAAGTTATGTGCAACCTCTGCTGCATCCTGACCTTCTTCGTCTACAAGGTAGTTAAGCTCAAGCATTTTTTCTGTTGAAAGTACAGAAGCTAAGTCTTCAGCTATAGTAGCTATTTCTGGGTATTCTTCCATTACTTCGCTTCTGAAAACTGGCACTGCGTAATATGGAGGGAATACGCCCTTATCGTCTTCAAGAACAACAAGGTCAAATTTCTTTAAAAGACCATCTGTTGAGTAAGCATCTATAACATCGCCCTCACCATTTAAAAGAGCAGTATATCTCGGTGCACCGTCAACGCCTGACTCTGAAGCAAATGTTATATTATACATATCCTTAACAGCTGGAAGTCCGTCTTCTCTGTTTATAAATGTAATAGTAGTTACGGCTCTAAGCTGACCATTTACTTTTGATATATCGCTTATTTTTTCAAGACCATACTTTTCGGCTATTTCCTTTGTTGTAGAAAGTGTAAATGTATTATTTACATTAAGTGATGAAAGTACATCAAGGTCATAAAGCTCCTTAAGACCTGATTTTGTATCCTCATAAACCTTTTCAACATCGGAAATGGCTTCCTGCTTAAGTATACTTACATAGGCTGTACCTGTGTATTCCACATAGCCATCAATATCACCTGTCTGTATTGAAGAGAAGCATATTGAAGAGCCGCCTAAGTCCATAATAGTTTCAACGCTTATTCCAAGGTCTGTTTCTATGGACTCTGCAAGCATATAAGCAAATATTTCGTTTTCAGAAAAGTCCATACTGCCTATTACAATGTCTGCGTTATTTTTAGGTGCAGCAACGCTTACACCGCCAAGGGCTGCAACAAGTATTACAGATACAAGAGCAACAATTTTGTCCCTTTTCTTTCTTTTAATTCTTTCCTGCTTAGTACCTCCAACCATAAGGCTTAAAGGAGTTACTATTGTTTCAACAGCAGCAAATATTCTGTCTACCAAAAGAGCAAGTATACATGCAGGTATAGCACCGGCAAGTATCTTTGTATTATCAACTGTACGAATACCGGCATATACAAGTGAGCCAAGACCGCCACCGCCTATAAAAGCTGCAAGGGTCATAAGACCTACTGCTGAAACGGCTGAAATTCTAACACCTGCCATTATAACAGGAAGTGCCATAGGCACTCGTACCTTAAAAAGTATCTGCCATTTTGTAAAGCCTATGCCTTCTGCTGCCTCAAGGGTCTGTTTATCAATATTCATAAGGCCTGCATATGTATTTTTAATAATAGGCAAAAGAGAATATATAACAACAAGGAAAACTGCTGGCTTTGTACCTATACCAAGAAAAGGTATTGCAAGACCCAAAAGAGCCATACTTGGTATTGCCTGAACGAGGTTTGCAAATGCCATAACAGGCTTTCCTGCCGGTTTTACATAAGAAATAAGTATACCAAGAGGTATGCCTATAAGTATGGCAACTAAAAGTGCCATAACTGTAAGCTGAATATGGTCAAAAAATAACCCAAGTACCTCAGCCCTTGAAGCTACCATATAATTAAAAAATTCTGTCATAAACATTTCCTCCTTTCATTACTCTTAGATAAACTGTCTGCTGAGAGTATTGATAAGAGTACTTCTTGTTATAAGCCCTTCAATAATACCCTGTGAGTTAACAACTGGAAGTGTTGAAAGATGATGCTCATCAAAAAGAGTTAAAAGGTCTACTATGGAGCTATCAGGAGATACTGATGTAAACTTCTTTTCCATAATAGTCTCCACTGCCTGATGACCGTCATAGCCGCCTATAAGCTGCTCTGCAAAAAGAACGCCGTACATTCTCTTGTACTGGTCTGTAATTACAAGTGTATCTACACGTCTTCTGCCCATAATTTCAACACATTTGAAAAGAGGCATCTTAGGATGGCAGCATACAGGGTCTGAAATCATAATATCCCTTGTTTTTATAAACTCTGGAGAAGTCCAAATTCTCTTAGGACCTATAAAATTACTTACAAAGTCATTTGCTGGATTTTTAAGTATGTTTTCAGGCGTATCAAACTGCACTATTTTGCCTTTGTCCATAATACAAATCCTGTCTGCAAGACGAATAGCCTCGTCCATATCATGGGTAACAAACACTATTGTACGCTTTAATGCTGACTGCATGTCTATAAGAGATGCCTGTATCTGTGTTCTTGTTATAGGGTCAAGGGCAGAGAAAGGTTCGTCCATAAGAACTATTTCAGGCTCTGCCATAAATGCTCTTACAACACCGGCTCTTTGCTGCTGACCGCCACTCATTTCAGATGGATATACATCCATATATGTATCTGGGTCAAGGTTAACCATTTTCATAAGTCTGTATGCTGTTTCCTCAATTTTTTCTTTGTCTTTAAAATTAAGGTTTGCAATAACGCTTATGTTTTCTCGTATGGTCATATGAGGAAAAAGACCTATATGCTGTATTACATAGCCCATTCTTCTTCTAAGGCTTATAGTATTCATTTTTGATATGTCTTTTCCGTTAATTTCTATAGTGCCTGAAGAAGGAAGTATAAGTTTATTAATCATTTTAAGTGTTGTTGTTTTTCCGCAGCCACTTTCGCCCAAAAGCACAACAAACTCTCCGTCATTAATAACAAAATTTATGTCTTCAATAACAGACTTATCCTGAAACTTTTTTGAAACATTTTTAAACTCAATCATATGAACACCTGCCTTACTAATTTAATTTACAAAACAACATAACAGCACATATCAGAAATTTAAACATCAAAACCGATGAAAAATATTTCAATAAATCAAAAAAATTTTAATAAAATATCAGTGTTTCTATTCTGCTGTAAAAATAAAAGCATTCTTCCATTTTATTCCAAAATATTCTATTTTATATAATACATATTGATTATTTCCAAAAAATATGTGCATATTGATTATATCATATTTTCCCCCATTAGTCTATACGCTATATTTCCTTATTATTTTTAATTATCATTTATATATTTTTAATTGTAAAAAAGCATGGCTTTTGCCATGCTTTTTTTAGTTTGTTTCTTCCATATTCTCATTAACGCTTACAATATTTACAGTAACCATAGGTATGTCGCCATAAAAGTCTATGCCATAAGGCAATTCGCAAAATACCCCAACTGTATGGGTTCCTTCTTCAAGACCACTTAAATTTACAGAATATTTAAGGCTTGAAGGGTCAAAAGCTCCTATATTTTCCCTGTTTCCGCTTACTGTCATAGTAAGCTCTTCTTCCTGAACCTGAACATTATAAAGCGAGCTGTCGTATCCCTCAAACACAATAGAATCTGTGTTAAATGTAAATTCCTTTTCACTTTGTCTGCCTATATTAACTGTAAGCTGTACTTTTTCAGAAGTGCCTTTTTTAACATCTATACCCTGAGGCAGGTAATTAGATATATATACATCTGTTGTAAACGTCTGGTAACGACCAAACACATTTACAGAATTTATAAGCACCATATCAAAGTTTTCAAGTTCGCTTTCCTCACCCATAACATCTATTGTGCTTGGCTGAGCGCTTACGCTTTCAACAACATATCCTTCTGTTGTCACTCCTGATATATAGCCTTCTATAGGCACAGTTTTAACATCTTTCATATCAACAGATACATTTATTGTAGGGTCACTTAATATAAGGCCCGGCATTGCATTGCCTTCTGCATCATACACAGCAGGCGTAACCTCTACATCTTTATCATCTTCAAGACCTGTTACATCAACTACGCCATGAATAGTTGATGCTTTTTCAACATCTGCCGATGGGCCAAATACTGTTATAGTTGCCGGTTCTGCAGTAAGACTTCCAACAGCCTTATTTGCTGCCACTTCTCCTGTTTCTTCAAGTGTAACAGGTATTTCTTTTGACACAAGGTCATCAACCTTTAATGTGACTGTTGATGGGCTTATATATTCAACACTTACAGCCTCACCTGATATAGACGGCATTTTAACTTTAACAGACACAACTGCCTCATTTCCGTTATAGTTTTCGCCTATTGTAGAAAGGTCTATATATGCAGAAACTTCTTTTGACTGCTGAAGACTGTCAAGGGTAAGTCTTTTGCCTCTAAGGCGTATTCTTATCTGCATATCTTCAATTTCGTCTATGTTTGTTATTGTTTTGTCGCCGTCAAGTATTGCATTTTCGTTTTGAACAGTAAGATTGCTGTAAAATGTTCTTGACTCAATAGGGTTTTCTATATTAAGCACTATAAACCACATGAAAACAGCAATTAATACGGAAATAAATTTCCAGCCTAAGTCCTTGGTAAGAATGGGTTTAAGTTTATTCATTATCTCTCCATCCTTTCCATATTTTAAATCGTTTTATTGTTCTTTTCTTTTCCTTAACGCCATGAAGAAGCATTGTTCTTAATGTGTCAACTGTTATGTTTCTATAAAGAACGCCGCCTCTTGCAAGTGAAATAGCGCCTGTTTCTTCAGAAACTATAACTACACTGGCATCACTTACTTCGCTGGCACCAATGCCGGCTCTGTGTCTTGTACCCAGTTCCATGCTGACCTCTGTGCTGTCTGTAAGAGGCAAAAAGCATGTAGCAGCAGCTACTCTGTTATTTTTTATAATTACAGCACCGTCATGGAGAGGTGTGTTTTTTTCAAATATATTTATAAGAAGCTGGCTTGATACAACAGCATCTATTGGTATACCTGTTCTTTCAAGGTCACCAAGTGGCACATCTTTTTCCACAAGCATAAGAGCACCTGTTCTTACAGGGCTCATTTTTTCACAAGCCTTTACAATTTCCTCAATTGTTCTTTCTGTTATTTTCTGCTCGTCTTTTTCACCGTCAAAATCAAAGAAGTTAAATAAATGTCTGCCTTTACCTATCTGCTCTAAAGCCTTTCTAAGTTCTGGCTGGAACACAACTATAAGAGCTATAATACCAACAGATATTGTTTTAGACATTATCCAAAGTATTGTATTAAGATGAAGAACCTTTGAAACAAGGGCAAATATAAGTATTACAACAATGCCCTTAAAAAGTGTCCAGGCTCTTGTTTCTTTTATCCAGAATATAATTTTATATATCAAATATGCTACTATAAATATGTCCAGAAGGTCTATAATGCCTATTGACGGCATACCGTAATCAAACATATTTACATTAGAAAACAGTGATTTGATAGGGTCCATAAATTTCACCGCTTTTCTTTAAATTATTTACTCAAAATCATTACTTTTTTTATTTGAGGTTTTCTTAACCTTTCTAAATCCGTCCTCTACTTTTATTTTGCTTTTTTTAGGCTTATTGTTTTCAGCAAACTCAATTTTAGGCACAGCCTTTACATAATAGACATAGTGGCTGTCCTGAAACTGTACTTTTTCTGTTTTATCATAATCCTTTACACAGTCGAAAATAGTTATTACATAGCAAACAGCCATTGAAATCACTACAGAAATTAATGTTCCAAATATTCCAAATGATACAGCTCTTGATGTATATGACAATATACTGCAAATTACAATGCCTAAAAAAAGTATAATGCCGTTAGATAATATACCTTTTTCTTTTTCTCTGTCTGTAAAAGATGTATTTATTGCCCATGAAACAATAATTCCCACAGCCAAAACAGCTGAAACGGCTATAATGCCCCTTGAGTATGACATAATGCCTTCATATAAGTATTTTAATGCTGTCATGCTGTCTTGAAGTATGCCGCTTACAGTAAATTCAGAGTATGGCAAAGCAGTTATTATCTGCCTTATTATGTATGCAAAATCAACGGCAAATACGGCGGCACAAACAGGCACAATGCCTGCTGGCCCAACATAGATACCTGCAATTAAAGGCACTATAAATGGCAGTCTTAATTTATAAAGCACAACCATTGCCACAAAAAGAAGGCTTTCTTTTGGGAATATTCTGCCATACATTAAATACCCTATAAATGCAAAAACAGCCACAGCTACACCTGCCTCTATGGATGAAAGTGTAGCACAAACACTAAGTATAATTCCTGCAGAAACTATAAATATACTTGGCGTTGCAAAAACAGCAATAACGCCCCCTAATACGGCAACTGCCAAAGTCTTTAAAGAAATAAGTCCATAAGGCATAAATGAAGCCACGCACAAAAATACAATAAATCCTGCCAGAAATCTTACTGCACTTTCGCTTGCAGGCTCATTTTTTTTATAAAGTTTTATGATGCTGTTTCTTAATACCAAATAATCCTTCATTATACTGTCCTTTCAGGCGTATTATCTTCATACTGGCAGAGCTTATCAAAACGCCTTTCGTATTCATCAGTTCTTTTTTGTGCTGTGTCATACTGCCTTTTGTACTTAACAGTAGAAAATACCGAAAATACAACCAAAAGCAATATAAGTTTAACAGCCTCTTTAATGGCATACTCCTTTGTAAGCATTGATAAAAAAACCGAATCCATAAACATCATATAATAGAGCAGCTTCACACATTCCCATATAAGAAAACCCAGTATAATTCCTGCTCGAACGCTCATATTTTTTTTGGAGACATAGCCATGACGATAATGAGACACAATTCTTCTGTCCTTTTCGCCATACCGTTTATCGTATATGGCAAGGTGAATCATTGTTCTTACTTTTTTCAAGTCCTCCATTATCATCCCTCCTTAATATATCTCCATCATAAATTATAGCACAAAACAGCACATAAATTTAAAATATACCTTAATTTTTTCAGAAAATTTTTTACAAAAAAATGTATGTTTTTATACCTCTATTTTGTAATATTTCATTTTATTCCAAAGTGTAGAACGGCTTATACCCAGCTCTGCTGCTGCCTTTGTACGTGAAAAACCGTTATTTTTAAGAGCTTTTATTATGCGGTTTTTCTCCCATAAATCACTTTCACTTTTTGAAAAGCTCTCATCTTCATATTTCATGGAAGTACTTTTATTTTCCTCTCGTCTTATGGCTTTTGAAGACATATTCATGCCCTTACTTATTTCCATAAAAAGTGCTGACGTATTTATATGCTTGTTATCCATCATTACACAAATTCTTTCAAGTATATTTTGAAGCTCTCTGACGTTACCCTTAAGGTCAAATTTTTCTATTTCTTCAATTATCTCGTCCCATAAAGCCTCGTTTGACTTATATTTTTTGTAGTCAAAGCCCTTTAAAAAACTTACGGCTATTTCCTTAATGTCATCTCTTCTCATTCTTAAAGGCGGCAGTTTAAGCTCCAAAACATTAAGTCTGTAATATAAGTCCTCTCTAAAGTTGCCCTTTATAACTTCGCCCTGTAAATCCCTGTTTGTGGCAGCTATTACCCTTACTTCCACAGGCACAACCTTGTCACTTCCTATACGGCGGACTTCTTTTTCCTGTATTACTCTTAAAAGCTGCACCTGCATTTCAAGAGGCATTTCGCCTATTTCATCAAGGAATATTGTGCCTTTATGAGCCATTTCAAAAACGCCTGCTTTACCGCCTTTTGAAGCACCAGTAAAAGCACCTTCTTCATAACCGAAAAACTCAGCTTCCAGAAGATTTTTAGGTATGGCAGCACAGTTTACAGCCACAAAAGGGCCCTTTGAACACTTGCTGTTATTATGTATACTTTGGGCAAAAAGCTCTTTACCTGTGCCTGTTTCGCCAAGTATCAAAACAGTTGATGTGGACATGGCATAGCTTTTAGCTATGTTTATGGCTTCTTTTATTATTTGGCTTGAGCCTTTTATATCTTCAAAGCTGTACTTTGCAGCAAAGCCTTTTTTGCTTTTCATGGCATGGACACGGGCATTTTTCTCATGCTCCTGAAGCACTGCCAAATCCTGAAACGTAGACACAACCCCTCGTCTTTTGCCGTCTATTTCAATAGGTATTCTGTGGGTAAGAACTGTACAGGCAGGAAGCTCAAACACATCGCCTATATCTCCGCCATCTTTTTCCATGGCTTTTATCATTTTTGTGCCAGGCACAACAGCGTCAATTCTTTTGCCCTCCAAACGGTCTTTTTTATCCAGTTTAAGGAATTTATAAACCATATCATTTGCAGCTATTATTATGCCGTTTTCGTCTGTTGCAAGTATTGCGTCATTTGTAAAGTTAAATACAACCTTATACTGCTCCATTCTAAGGAGGTTTTCTTTATTTTTCTCTGTTTCTTCCATTTTTGTCTTTAAAACAGCCAAGGCAGTATTCACGGCATCATTAAGAGTTTCGTCAGAAGGCAAAACAGTTTTATATCTTACACCGCAAAGACCTGCCTCCATGGCAAATCTTGCAGGGCCAAGGCATGTAGCCTTTAATGAAGCTGCCTCCTTAAAAAATGCCTTTCTCTTGTCTATGGTCATACCTGCGTCAATAATTACAGGTTCTACATTCCAATAATATCCCAATATTTTCTTGTTTATTACATCTGGTTCATCAGATAAAACAAAAATGTTGTTCATTTCATCACTGCTTATATAGACCTGCATAAAGTCTGCCGTCTTACATATAACAGGTATATAAATAGCGGTTTCATACTTTTCAAAAGGCGTTTTTTCGCACATAAAAACCCTTATACCCTTTTGAAAAAGCTCTTTACACAAGGGTTTTATATATTCTTCCTCTGTAATTTCAATTCTTATATCCTTACGGCTGTTTTCTCTAAATGCTTCAAGTCTTGATGCATATTCCGAAGAAAAGGCAATAAATGAAATACTTTTCATAAGCATTTTCTCTTCCATAATGTCCACACCTCCACCGCTGTTTAAACACCGTTTAAACCATGTTATCACAAAGATATTAAAGTAACAACACATACCTCCATTAAAAAAGGTGACAAAAATTTTTACTGTTTTTGTAGATTGTTTTGCCTTGAATAACGCCTTTTCAAAATAATATATAAAAACCAATGTTTAAAATTGTTAATTACTTTTACTAATACTTCTTGTGCTAAATGTTTTTTTTATATATAATTATCATGTATAGTATGAAATATTTTTCAGTGGTATTACCACAGATAAGTATTCTTTAAATTATAAGGGGGAGTATTAGACATGGTAACAACAAATGTTCAGTTTGCCGGCTATTCCGTAGGCTCAGGCATTGACACTTATGAAAAAATGGAGGACATCTGCTCCGTATACGGAAAAAAAGTAGTAGTTATCGGCGGCGAAAAGGCTTTAGCTTCTATTAAAGACGTACTTGAAGAAGCAGTAGCAAAAACAAGCCTTGAAATAATAGGCTACGAATGGTACGGCGGAGTTGCTTCATACGAAAACGGCGAAAGACTTCTTGCTCTTGATACAGTTAAAGAAGCTGACATGATTTTTGCTGTAGGCGGCGGTAAAGCTATCGACACATGTAAATATGTAGCAAGAGAGAGCAAAAAACCTTTCTTTACATTCCCTACAATAGCTTCAACATGTGCTTCAACAACAGCTATTGCAGTTATGTACTATCCAAACGGTGTTCAGAAAGACGTATTTATTGGACCAAGACCAGCTGTACATAACTTCATCAACCTTGACATTATCGCAAAGGCTCCTGAAGTTTACCTTTGGGCAGGTATTGGCGATACACTTGCTAAATATACAGAAGTTCCTTTCTCTGCAAGAGGCGTTGAGCTTGCACATAAAGATGCATTCCCAGCTTGCTTTAGCGTTATGACTGGCGAACCTCTTCTTAAATATGGCGAAAAAGCTATGGAAGACTGCAAAAACAACACTTCTTCATTTGAACTTGAACAGGTTGTTTTAGCAATCGTACTTACAAGCGGTATGGTTTCATACCTTATCGACTCATTCAAATACAACAGCGGTATGGGTCACGCTATATTCTACGGTATGACAAACCTTCCACAGATTGAAGAAAGACATCTTCACGGCGAAGTTGTTTCATACGGCGTACTTTGCATGCTTATGATGGACGGTCAGATGGAACTTCTCGACAAGATTTACAAGTTCATGAAATCAATTAAGCTCCCTACAAAACTTGCTGATATTGAAGTTACAGTTGACGAGCTTGAACCAGTTCTTGACAATGCCGTAACAAAATACGACATCGAATTTGGTCCATACAAGATTACAAAAGAAATGATGAGAAAAGCTATTCTTGACCTTGAAGAATACAACAAAACACACTAAAACATACCAAAAAGCGGAGCATTTAAGCTCCGCTTTTTTATAAATTAAACATTGTGCTGCAAATTTCTTTCCCTGTTTTTGTTTTCATTATTTTTTCAAATGACGAATAAATTTGTCTGTTGTCTATTTTAAACTCGTAATAATTTACAAGAAAATCAGCCTCAAGTATTATCCTTAAATCTATGGCATCTACGTTTTCATATGTATGATGCTTTGATACTATATGGCACACTCTTTTTATTATGTACTCATCATAGCCCAGAGATGAAAGCATTTTTTCAGCCTCTGCCGGACCCTCCTTTTCCTGAAGCTTGCCGTTTTGATAGCCATATTTTTCTTCGCATACCCTTATACCTATATCATGTACAATGGCTGCTGTAGTAATTATAAAAAAAGTTTTTTCATCTACATTTTCTCCTTTGGCTATTAGCTTTGCAAATGATAAAACCTTTAAAAAATGCTGTATTCTTTTAGGGTCACCTTTAAAATATCTAATCATTTCCATTATAAGGGCATATTCACCAGCCATAAAAATCATCTCCCGAAATTATTTTATATGAACAATTATACAGTCCTTTATAAAATTATACACTAAAATTTTTTATTTTTTTGTTGGTTTATTTGGCTAAAATAAATTTCAATAGATATAATTATATGTTATAATTTTATTGGGCATATCTAAAAAATATAATTGCTGTATAATCTTTATTTTTTTAAGGAGGCAGAAATTATGATACAGGAACTTTTTGCAGACGTTTTATTTACAAATGCTAAGGCACTTACAGTTAACAAAAACAACGACATAGTTACAGATATAGCCGTAAAGGGCAATAAAATTATATTTGTAGGCAACAACCAAGATGCAAAAGCATATATTGGTTCTGAAACAAAAGTAATAGATGCAAAAGGCAAAACAGTTATGCCTGGCTTTATAGATGCACATCTTCACTGCCTGCTTTATGGTCTTTTAGGCGAACAGATTATAAATGTTGACTATAACCATGTAGACTCCATAGAAGACATAAAAAAACTTATAAAAGAAGCAGTTAAAACAAAGAAAAAAGGCGAATGGATTAAGCTTTCAGGCTATGACCACAATAAACTTGCAGAAAAAAGACACCCTTCTGTTCAAGACCTTGATGAAGTGGCTCCTGATAATCCTGTTCAGTGTGCCAGATGCTGCGCTCATATGGGCGTTTATAACTCAGCAGCTTTAAAAGAAGGCAACGTATCCTCACCTGAAGGCTTTGCTCCTGGTGAAGTCGTTACAGACGAAAATGGAAACCTTACAGGTCTTTTAAAAGAAACTGCACACATGTACATGAGCACAAAGGTTGGATTTAGTGACGAAGAAATACTTGCAGGTCTTAAAAACTGCAGTGACCTTCTTCTTTCATTTGGCGTAACAACAGCCCATGATGCAGGTGCTTATGGTGCTCTTACAACAAGGCTTATGCTTAAAGCCTCAATGGAAGGCATTATTGATATACGTATAAGACCTATGATATTTGATATGTTTGGCAAGGAGTCAAACATAGCGTACATAGAAAAATTCCTTGAAACAGGTATATTTACAAACCTTGGCAACGAAAAATTTACAATAGGTCCTGTAAAAATAATGACAGACGGCAGCTCCAGTGGTCCAAGTAGTGCCACTATTGAGCCATACAGCCACGACCCAAATAACAGCGGCATACTTGTTTGGGAACAAAAAGAAGTTGAAGAAATGCTTAAAAAATGCCATTTAGCAGGCTTCCAGACAACAGCTCATGCCGTTGGTGACAGAGCCGTTACAAACATGGTAACTTCATACGAAAATATACTTAATGAATACCCTAAAGAAAACCATCGTCATAGAATAGAACACTGTGGCATTACAAACGAAGGCGTACTTGAAAAAATAAAGAAATTAGGCATTGTGCCTGTTTCAAACCCTTCATTTATAACTTTAAATGCCCCTGACTACAACCGTTTTTATGGTGACAGAGTAAATTATATGTTCCCATTAAAGAGCTATGTTGAAAAAGGCATTATAACAGCCATTGGCTCTGATGCACCTATTACTGTGCCAAACCCAATGATGAGCATATACGGCGCTCTTTTAAGACGTGACTTTAAAACACTTACAGAATGTGGTCCAAACCAGAAAGTAGACATTATGGATATTATTCGTATGTTTACAATAAACGGTGCTTATGTAAGCTTTGAAGAAGACATAAAGGGCAGTCTTGAAGTTGGAAAGCTGGCAGACATTATAATGCTTGAAGACGATATACTTACATATAATCCAGAAGACATACTTAACCTTAAAGTTGAAATAACAATGGTAGACGGCAAAATAGTCTACGAAAGATAACAAAAACAGGAGTCCTTTGGACTCCTGTTTTTGTTTTTAATATCCTTTTTTTCTTAAATCTTCAACAATATTAATAATAAACATAACACTGTCAAAATTTTTATTTTTTATTTTTCTTCTGTCAACTATATCCCGATGAGATATACTGTTTATTGTGCCTTTGTATACGCCCCATTTTGCAGATTCAGGCGACACAAGGCCATCTGTTTCTTTATCATGTTTAAAGCAGAAAAGCCTTAAAAGTCTCATTAAAACATCTTCTTTTGAGCTGCCTATAACAGCACCCCAGCTTTGATAATAAACATTTGGACTATTTTTACATTTACTGTTAAGTATTTTAACATTTTTTGGGGAAAGTGAATTAATTACATTTTGAAATTGGGGGTCATTATCTCCAAACGCTTTCCAAAGTCTGTTATTTAAAAAGCCTGCCGTTTTAATAAGTCTTTTTCTTCTGCTCCATGCCTCTGCTGTTTTTGAGCCATGATGCGGCGTTGATATAGTTGTAAGTGAAGCTACATATTTATCCATGTTAAGAGCAGAAATCATATATCTTGAATCAAGACCGCCTTTTGAATGGGCAATTATATTTACTTTCTGGCATCCTGTTTCATTTAATATATACTCTACCTTTCTTTTAAGCTGCAATGCATTATTTTCTATTGTACCCCAAGCGTCTGTATCGCCTGTATAAACTATGCAGCCTCTTTTTTTAAGCTCGTTTAATATTCTGCCCCAATAGAAAAACTTATCATCATTACAGTTTAAGCCATGAACAAATAATACTGGGTATTTTGTACGGCAGTTTTTCATATAATCACCCCTTTTTGAGGTTAATTATATCAAAAGCTAATTTTAAACACAATTATTCCTCAACATTACCCATGTTATCCATGTGTTTGCCTGTGATTGAATATTCAACCCACTGAGCAATATTTGTTGCATGGTCGCCTATACGCTCAAAGTATTTAGCTATCATAAGGAAATCAAGGCAAATTTCGCCTTTTTCAGGGTTTTCAGTTATTGTCTTAATAAGCTCTTTTTTAACATTTACAAAAAGCTCATCAACAACATCATCATAGCTTATTACTTTCTTTACAAGGTCTATATCTTTGTTTACGAAAGACTGTACGCTGTCTGTAACCATTTTTATGGCAGCCTTTGCCATTTCAGAAATATGCTCAGCGCCTTTAATTCTTTCATCGCCAATAACTCCCAGTATTTCGGCTATATCAAAAGCCTGGTCACCAATTCTCTCCATATCAGAAATCATTTTAAGTGCTGAAGAAATAGCTCTTAAGTCCCTTGCTACTGGCTGCTGCTGAAGAAGAAGTCTCATGCAAAGACCTTCTATCTCTCTTTCTTTGTGGTTAATCTGGTTTTCAAAATCAGTAAGCTTATCGCCTACTGCCACGTCTGTTTCAAAAAGACCCATTACAACGCTGCTTATGGCATTTACGCACATGTCTCCCATTTCTATTAATTCGCTGTTTAATAAATCCAGCTGTCTGTCAAACTTAGCTCTCATAATTATTAACCAAACCTTCCTGTAATATAGTCTTCTGTTCTCTTATCAACAGGTGTTGAGAACATTTTTTCTGTATCAGAATATTCTATAACCTCGCCTAAAAGGAAAAATGCTGTTTTATCGGCAATTCTGGCTGCCTGCTGCATATTATGAGTAACCATAATAATTGTGTATTTTTCCTTAAGCTCCTGAGCAAGGTCCTCTATTTTAGATGTTGAAATAGGGTCAAGGGCACTTGTTGGTTCGTCCATAAGAAGTACCTCTGGCTCAACTGCAAGGGCTCTTGCTATACAAAGTCTTTGCTGCTGACCACCACTCATGCCAAGGGCACTTTTTTTGAGTCTGTCTTTAACTTCGTCCCAAATAGCTGCTCCTCTTAATGATTTTTCAACTATATGGTCAAGTTTTTCTTTAGAGCGTATGCCGTGAGTTCTTGGACCATAGGCAATATTATCATATATACTCATAGGGAATGGATTTGGTTTCTGGAAAACCATACCTACTCTTTTTCTAAGGTGGTTTATATCCATATTACCGTAAATATCTTCATTATCAAGAAGAACTTTACCTGTTATTTTGCATCCTTCAACAAGGTCATTCATTCTGTTAAGGGATTTAAGAAGTGTTGATTTACCGCAGCCTGAAGGACCTATAAAAGCAGTAATTTCGTTTTGTCCTATATTAAGATTTATATTTTTAAGTGCCTTAAAATCACCGTAATATAAATCAAGATTTTCAATTTTAAATTTATTCATATCCATATTATTTAGTACCTACTTTCTTAGCAACTAAGCCTGATAATGCGTTTATGCCCAAAACAATAACCATAAGCACAAGGGCTGTAGCATAAGCCTGATTTGTATAAAGACCTTCGCTTAAGAGGGCATACATATGAATAGCAAGTGTTCTACCTGAGTCGAAAAGACCACCTGGAAGACCTGCAACAGTACCTGCCGTGTAAATAAGTGCTGCTGTTTCACCAACTATACGGCCTATGGCAAGTATTATACCTGCAAGTATACCTGGAACAGCACTTGGAAGTATTATTTTGAAAACTGTACGAAGCTTACCTGCTCCAAGACCGAAGCTTCCTTCTCTGTATGAGTCAGGAACTGATTTAAGGGCTTCCTGAGTTGTTCTCATTATTAAAGGCAGTATCATAATTGCAAGTGTAAGCACACCGCCCATTATTGAGTAACCAAATTCCAATGTTTCTTTAAAAAGAAGGTATCCAAAAAGACCATATACAATAGAAGGTATACCAGAAAGTGTTTCTGTTGTTACGTCTACTATACCAACAATTTTGTTACCTCTTTTTGCATATTCCACAAGGTAAATAGCTGATGCTATACCTATAGGCACTGCTATAACAAGTGTAAGAGCAACTACCATAACTGTGTTTATTATGGCAGGCATCATAGACACGTTTTCGCTGTTATATTCCCACTCAAAAAGTGATGGTGAAAGGTTAACAACACCCTTTACAACTATGTATCCAATTAAAAATAAAAGTACAAGTACTGTTATTGAAATTGAAAGAAGTACAAGAAGCAAAAGAAGAAATGACAGTGGCTGTTTTCTATAAGCCCATAACTTTTGCTTTACAGTCTGTTTATTAATAGCTTTAATTTCTTCTGCTGCCGAAGGCATTGGCGGCATATTTTTTGCTGCTTCCATTTATTCGCTCCTCCTTTTAAGGGCTGAGAAAGAAAGATTTATTATAAGTATAAATACAAAAAGAACAACGCCTGTAGCTATAAGTGCTTCTCTATGAAGGTCTGTTGCATAGCCCATTTCAAGAACTATATTTGCTGTCATTGTTCTTACGCCCTGTACAAGGCTTTCAGGTATAATAGGCTGATTACCTGCAACCATAACAACTGCCATTGTTTCGCCTATGGCACGACCTATGCCCAGCACAACGCCTGCAAATATACCTGACTTTGCAGCAGGAAGTACTGCAAAAAATACGCTTCTTTCATGTGTTGCACCAAGAGCAAGGGCACCTTCGTAATAGCTATCAGGCACGGCACGAATAGCAGACTCGGAAACGCCTATTATAGTAGGAAGTATCATAATGCCCAAAAGTATGCTGGCTGTAAGCATTGTTTTGCCGTTTCCAAGGAGGTCTTTTAATAAAGGCACTACCACAACAAGGCAGAAGAAACCATATATAATAGAAGGTATGCCAGCCATAAGCTCAACGGCAGGCTTTACAAATCTATAAACTTCTCTTGGACAGAACTTTGCAAGGAATATGGCACTTAAAACACCAATAGGCACACCTATTATTATTGCTCCTGCAGTAACGTATATACTGCCTATAATCATAGGTAAAATACCGTATATATTGCTTGATGGTTTCCAAGTTGTACCTGTTAAAAACTTAAGAGGTCCAATCTTTCCTATGGCAGGAATAAAAATAACAAAAAGGAAAAGGCAAATAAGAAGAACCGCTAATATTGAAGTACAGGCACAAATAAGGAAAACGTATTTCATAAAAATTTCTTTATCAATTATCGAATGACCTGTTTGTTTCATATAAAACTCCTTTTATATATCCAAAAAAACAAGCCCGAAGTTTTCCTTCGGGCTAATTTCATATTCTTATTTTGAAAGGTCAGCCCAATCTGTAATTTCACCTAAGTAAATCTGCTGTACCTGCTCGCTTGTAAGCTCGCTTACTGCGTTGTCGTTGTTTACGATTACTGCTATACCGTCAAGAGCGATTACTATTGGAGATACGCCTTCTGAAAGTTCGCTGTCTTTAAGTTCTCTTGAAGCCATACCAAGGTCGCTTGTACCGCTGATAGCATCCTGAACGCCTGTACTTGAGTCACTCTGCTGAATTTCGATTTCAACGTTAGGGTTTACTGCTACATAAGCTTCTTTAAGTTTTTCCATAACAGGTGTTACTGAAGAAGAACCAGAAACTGTCACTTTACCTTCTGGGTTTGTGCCTGCAAAAGCACCTGTGCTGCCTTCGCTGATATAACCAGCTTCTTCAACTACTGCCTGACCTTCGTCGCTAAGAATGAAGTTTACAAAGTCTGTTGCTGTTTCGCTAAGGTCTTCTTTAACTGCTACGTTAAATGGTCTTGAAACTTTATATGTACCTGATTTGATGTTGTCTACAGTTGCTTCTGCTCCGTCGATTTTAAGAGCTTTTACTGTATCGTTAAGTGAACCAAGTGAGATATAACCGATTGCATCTGTGTTACCAGCTACTGTTGTCATCATAACTGATGTGCTGTTTGTTATTTCTGCCATCTGAGTTGTTGCATCAACTGTCTGACCGTCGATTTCTTCTTCGATGCCTAAAAGTTCAACAAAAGCACCTCTTGTACCTGAACCGTCTTCACGAGAGATTACAGAAATTGCACCGCCTGTTGTTTCTTCTGCTGCAGCTGAAGAAGCTGCTGCTGAAGAAGAAGCTGCTGCTGAGCTTTCGCCTTCACTTGATGAGCTACAGCCTGTTAAAACTGCACCTGTCATAATCATGCACATTGCTAAAGATAAGATTTTTTTCATTTTCATAATAAAATAGTCCTCTTTTCTTTTTTTGTTTTTTGTTTTTTTGTTTTGTTGTTTGTTTGTATTTGTATGCGTTGTATGCTAATGGAGAGCTGTTTTTATTTTCTGTTTACGCCCTCAAGCATGGTTTTATTATAAATTCTCATATGTAAATTTAAAAATCAGTGTAATGTGAATTTTACGTCAAATTTTTATAAATTAAATTTACACCAAAAAGCATTGTTTTTGATGTTTTATAACCCTAATGGCTTATTTTTACTGTGTTTTTTTATTTTTAAAAAGTAAATTAAATGTAAATTTATTTAAAAGAACATGAATGAAATGTGTTTTTACAAAATAAAAAAGAACCGTATTTATAACCAAAAATATGGCTCTTTTTTTGTGGATTTATTTAATTTTGCTTCTTATAAATTTTAATATCTGTATTATAAAGAGGTTTGAAATAGAAAGTCCAAATACTGTTAAAAGCTGGCTTACTGTAAGTGTCTGTACTGCAAATATGCTGTGAAGAGCAGGTATCATAAGCACAGATGAAATAAGCACAAGACCTACTGCAAAGGCAAGTATTAAATACTTGTTGTTGAAGAACTTACCTGAAAAAAGAACAGGTTTTCTGTCTTTGCAGTTAAAGCCATGAACAAGTCTTGATGTGCAAAGTGTGCCAAAAGCCATTGTGCTTGCAAGAAGTGCGTTTTCTTTATAGCCTATCATAAATGCAATCATAGTCATTATGGCTATTACAAGGCCTTCTGTGCCTACGCTTGTAAGGAAAGGCTTATCAAGTATAGAAGCATTTATAGGACGTGGCTTTTCTTCCATTACAGATTTTTTATCTGGCTCAAGACCAAGGGCTATAGCTGGAAGGCTGTCTGTAAGAAGGTTTATAAAAAGCAGGTGTACAGGTGAGAAAGGCACTGGAAGTCCTGCTATTGAAGCGTATAATACGGCAAGTATGCCTGCAAAGTTACCTGAAAGAAGGAACTGTATAGCGCTTTTTATATTTGAGTATATATTTCTGCCGTTTTCAACAGCCTTTACTATTGTAGCAAAGTTATCATCTGTAAGGACCATAGCTGCTGCATCTTTAGAAACTTCTGTACCAGTTATACCCATAGCAACACCAATATCTGCCTGTTTTAAAGCAGGTGCGTCATTTACACCGTCACCTGTCATGGCAACAATATTGCCCTTATCCTGCCATGCACGTACAATACGTATTTTATGCTCCGGTGAAACTCTGGCATATACTGATATGCCTTCAACAAAGTTTTGAAGCTCTTCGTCTGTCATTTTTTCTATTACAGCACCTTCACATGCTTCGCTTTCATCTTTAAGTATGCCTATTCTTTTTGCTATGGCTGCTGCTGTAACCTTATGGTCACCTGTAATCATAACAGGCTTAATACCTGCTTTTATACATTCTTTTACTGCCTGTGCTGATTCTTCCCTTGGTGGGTCCATCATAGCTATAAGACCAAGGAATATAAGGTCATTTTCGTCTTCCAGTGTAAGAGGTCTTTCTTCTGGCATTCTTTTATATGCAAATGCCAAAACTCTAAGACCGCCTTTTGAAAAGCTTTCGTTAGCAGCTTCAATATTTGCCATATCTTCTTTTGTTATTGGACAAACTTCGCCTTTTTTATCTATTGAAGTAACTCTCTTTAAAAGCACGTCAACGGCGCCTTTTGTTATAAGCGTAATGCCTCCTTTAAGAGGGTTAAGTGTTGACATAAGTTTTCTGTCGCTATCGAAAGGTATTTCTGAAAGTCTTGGATACTTCTGTCTGAAAACCTCTGCTGGTCTGCCTAATTTAATACTTAAGTTTACAAGGGCTGTTTCTGTTGGGTCGCCTATTTCTTCGCCATTTATTGAGCTGGAGTCGTTACAAAGCACGCTGTGACGAAGAAGTCTTTTTTCTTCCGGAACTGCAAGGTCTATGCTGTCTGCCGGTATCTGTCTGCCGTCAACATAGTAATATTCAACTGTCATTTTGTTTTGTGTAAGTGTACCTGTTTTATCTGAACAGATTACAGAAACACTGCCAAGGCCTTCAACAGCCTGAAGTTTTCTTATAATGGCGTGTTCCTTAGCCATTTTCTGAGTACCAAATGAAAGAACTATTGTTACTATTGAGCTTAAAGCCTCTGGAATAGCTGCAACTGCAAGAGCAACAGCAAAAAGGAATGCCTCGCCTGCTGACTCGCCTCTAAATACACTTAAACCAAAAAGTATGGCACAGAATATAAGTATTATAATAGAGAGCTTTTTGCCGAAGTCATCAAGATTTTGCTGGAGAGGTGTTTTCTTTTCTGAAGTGCTTTTTAAAAGACCTGCTATTTTTCCAACCTCTGTATCCATACCTATGGCAGTTACAACAAATGAGCCTCTGCCGTATGAAACAAAGCTGCCAGAGAAAACCATGTTTGTTCTGTCGCCTAAAGGAACTTCGCCTTCTATTACATCATCATTTTTCTCAACTGCAAGGCTTTCCCCTGTAAGGGCACTTTCGTCTACTTTAAGGCTGGCATTTTCGATTATACGTCCGTCAGCAGGCACACAGTCGCCGGCTTCAAGCATAACAATATCGCCTATTGTTACTTCTCTTGATGGCACATGCTTAACAGCACCATCACGGAAAACCTTTGCCTCTGGTGCAGACATATTTTTAAGGCTTTTTAAAGACTGTGTAGCCTTTACTGTTTGAACAGTACCAAGTATTGCATTCATTGTAATTACAACAAGTATTACTATTGCGCTTTCTGCTTCGCCCAAAAGACCTGAAACTATGGCAGCAATAATAAGTATAATTACAAGAAAGTCCTTAAACTGCTCAATAAATATCTGCCAAACCGGCGTTTCTTTCTCCTCCATAAGTTCGTTAGGGCCAAACTTTTGCTGATTTTCTTTAATCTGTTCTGCCGAAAGAGGCGATGTACTGCCGTTTATATCCAAAAGAACATCGTCTCTTGTCATCTCATAATAATTTTTCATTTTAAATCCTCCTTTTATGTATATAATGGTCATTTAGTCCATGTTAAATACCATTTTGGTAATAAAAAAAGAGACTTTTACTGCATTAGAAATAATGCAATAAAAGTCTCACCAATTACTTACGAAGCGGATAGCAATGCCATCGGGAATGACGCTGTCGCAAACGTCTTTATTTAAGACGATGATTACTCCCTTTTATTTTCAAAAAGGTATATTAACTTGTAATTAATATAATTTATAACCAATTACTTTGTCAATATATATTTTTATTATTTTCGCATATTAGCCCTGAAAGGAGCCAAAGGCATTACCCAGCCTTCATGGTCTGTATGAAGAAGGTCATGGCTTTTGTGTGAAAGAGGTTTTTCAAGGAAGTCCTCATAAAGGGCAAGTATTTCCGGGTTTTCATGGCTATATCTTATTGGGCTTGTTTTATCAAGGAAGTAAAGAACATCTGCTCTTTCTTCTGCCATTTCAACGCCATCTTTAACAGGCTGACCGCCGCCGCCTGCACAGCCGCCAGGACACGCCATAATTTCAACAAAGTCATAATGCACTTTATTTTTTCGTATAGCCTTTATAAGCTTTCTTGCGTTTCCAAGGCCACTGGCAACAGCCACTTTAAGCTCTGTGCCTGCTATTTCAAATGTAGCTTCTTTCCATCCGTCCATACCTCTTACGTCTTTAAATGCGTCTGCATCAGGGTTTTCACCTGTTACAAGGAAGTATGCACTTCTTAAAGCTGCTTCCATAACGCCGCCTGTTGCACCAAATATTACAGCAGCACCTGTTGACTCGCCTAAAGGTGAATCAAAAGGCATTTCTTTAAGATATGCAGGGTTTATATGCTCTGCTCTTATCATTCTTGAAAATTCTCTTGTAGTAAGAACAAGGTCAACGTCTCTTTCTGTGCCTGCATCATTCATAGTAGGCAGCATAGCCTCTCTTTTCTTTGATACACAAGGCATTATTGAAACAAGGAATACGTTTTCTTTTTTGATGCCAAGTTTTTCAGCATAGTATGCCTTAAATATTGCACCAAACATCTGCTGAGGTGATTTAGCAGTAGAAAGGCATTTAACCATGTCTGGATACTGGCTCTTCATAAATCTTATCCAGCCTGGACAGCAGGAAGTAAACATTGGGTATGTACAGCCATTATTTCCGTGTTTAAGTCTTTCCAAAAGCTCACTGCCTTCTTCCATAATTGTAAGGTCGGCAGAAAAGTCAGTATCAAATACATAATCAACACCCATATGTTTAAGTGCAGCTACAACTTTACCAGTTGTTGCCTCTTCTCTTGTAAGGCCAAGTTCTTCACCCCATGCAGCTCTTACTGCAGGAGCTATCTGAACAACAACAACCTTTTCTTTATCTGCAAGGGCATCGAAAAATTCCTGTGTATTATCCCTACTTCTAAGAGCACCTACTGGACAGTGAGTAATACACTGACCACAAAGTGAGCAGTCAGAATCCATAATACGTCTGTTATGGCTTACGTCTACAGTTGTTCTTGCACCTGTGCCTTCTACGTCCCATACTCCAAGGCTCTGTACCTTATCACAAATCTGTATACATCTCATGCATTTTATGCATTTTGAAAAGTCCCTTATAAGTATACTTCTCTTACTCCACTGACCCTTTTGAGGCTTTATTTCATAAGGCACATCTGTTATGGCAAGGTCTGTTGCTATTTTCTGAAGTGTACAGTTGCCGCATCTGGAACATGTAGCACAGTTTGTTTTATGCTGTGAAAGTATAAGCTCTACATTTGTTTTTCTGGCTTCCCTTACCTTTGGGCTATTGGTATAAACAACCATGCCTTCTTTTACAGGGTTATTACAGCTGGAAACAAGTGTATCAACGCCTTCTACTTCTACAATACAAATTCGGCATGCTGCTATTTCGTTTATATCCTTAAGGAAGCAAAGGCTTGGTATATTAACGCCTACAGAACGAGCTGCTTCCAAAATACTTGTGTTTTCATTTACCTCAACAGGTATATTGTCTATTGTAAGCTTTACCATTTAATCTCCCTTCCTCCCTTAAATATTCCATATCCGTAATGGTCACATCTTAAGCATCTTGCAGACTCGGCTAACGCCTCTTCCTCTGTAAGACCGCTTTCAATAAGGTTAAAGTCATTATTTCTTTCGCCTGCGTTTCTTTCTGTTGTGTTAATTCTGCCGCAGGCTGGTTTTACGCCAATTTTAGCATCAGGTATATCAATATCCACTTCTATCATATGGTGGTATCCAAGATATTCGTCAATATTTGCTGCTGCAACCTTTCCTGCTGCTATGGCTCTGATTACTGTTGCAGGGCCTGTTACACAGTCACCGCCTGCAAATATACCGTCTATATTGGCAAGGTTACTGCTGGCAAGGGCATCTATTACGCCTCTTTTAACAGGTATACCAAATTCCTCAAATGGCTGTATTTCTACACCCTGACCAATGGCAACTATTACAATATCGCAAGGTATTCGTACCTCTGGTGCTTTAGCATCAAGAGGTGCCGGTCTGCCTGCCTTATCAACAGGGCCTATAATCTGAGGCTGTACCCAAAGAGCTGTTACGTTGTTATCATCATCGCCTGCTATTCTTAAAGGCTTCTGAAGACACATAATTTCGCATCCTTCGTTTATTGCACCTTCTACTTCTTCAGGAAGAGCTGTCATGTCTATTTTTCTTCTTCTGTATACGCATGTTACACTGGCTGCTCCAAGACGCTTTGCACTTCTTGTACAGTCCATGGCAACATTACCGCCGCCTACAACAACAACTCTCTTTTTAGTAAAGTCAGGAAGTGAACCATCGCCTATATTTCTAAGCATTTCAACTGCTGATATAACGCCTCTCTTATCTTCGCCCTCTATACCCATTTTCTTATATGTATGAGCACCTATTGAAATATAAATACAGTCAAAATCTTCTTTTAACTGAGGTATTGTTATATCCTCACCTATTTGAACTCCTGTATGGGCAATAACGCCAGTTGAAAGAATACTGTCTATATCATCATGGAGCATTTCTCTTGGAAGGCGATAGCTTGGTATACCATAACGCATCATACCGCCAAGTTTTTCTCTTTTTTCAAATACTTCAACATGATGACCCATAAGAGCCAGATAATACGCCGCACTTAAACCACCTGGACCACCGCCTATAATGGCAACCTTTTTACCTGTTGGTGGCTGGCATTTTGGCACAGGTACACACCCTGCATTATCAACGGCAAATCTCTTAAGGGCATGAATATTAATAGCATCGTCTATCATATTACGTCTGCATCTGCTTTCACAAGGATGCTCACAAACCATAGCACAGGCTGTTGGGAATGGATTATCCTTTCTTATAAGACGTATAGCATCTGCATATCTTCCTGCAGATATAAGGCTTATGTAACCAGGGATATCAACTCCTGCTGGACAGAGTGATACGCAAGGCACTGGCTGGTAGATATTAAACAAACATCTGTTATTTGTAATATGCTCTACATAGTCGTCTCTAAAGCCCATTACGCCTTTTAATACCATGTTTGCTGCTTCAAAGCCTATGGCACAGTCAGCAGAATTTTTAATTACTCTTGCTGTTTTTTCTATAAGGTCTATTGTTGAAATGTCTGCTTCGCCTTCCAAAACCTTTTCAAGAAGCTCTGAAAGCTGGCCAAGGCCAACACGGCATGGTACGCATTTACCACAAGTCTGTGCGTGACACACCTTTAAAAATGCATTTGAAATGTCCACAGGACAGATGCCAGGAGGGCTTGCAGTTATTCTGCGTTCCACATCCCTATAAAGTTCTTCAACCACAGTCTGGGCTTCATTTGGTGTCTTAATTCTCAGTCTGCTCATAAATCTACCTCCGTTCCCTGATATATTGAATAGGCATGTCAATATTTCACTTAGTAAAAAAAGTTTTAAACAATTATACCACAGTATAATAAAATAGTTTACAACAAATATGATATTTTTCATAGCAAAATTCATGCCTATATAAAAAATCCTTTTAAAATCATTTTATTGACATGTCAAAAAAAAGTATTTATCCTTGTTCTATAGACTTTATTTTGCGTTTTTTTATTTGTTTTACAGTAAGAAGGGACATTTTTATGTATACATTTTTTAACAATCTTTCTCAACGTACAAAAAACCTACTTTGCAAGGAACTTCTATATAACGACCTTGTAGGTATAAACATAACAAACCGAAATGGCGAAGTTATATTTTTAAATGACGCCCATACAAGAATAACTGGCCACAGTAAGGAAATGTATAAAGGCAAAACAATGTATGAAATGGAAAAAGAAGGCTCTGTATCCGTTTCAGCCACTGTAAAAGTGCTTCAGACAGGAAAGGAAGTCATACTTACACAGGAAGCATCTGGCGGCAATTCATTTGAAGTAAGAGGCATACCTATTTATGACGAAGACGGCAATCTGATACTTGTTATAAACTTACTTACAGACCTTACAGAGCTTACAAAAACAAAAGAAAAGGTTGCCGAAATGGAGGAATATAACCAGCTTCTTAAACAGGTTATAGACAGAGAAGGCAGCCTTATATACCAAAGCCAGGTAATGCAGCAGGTTGTGGAAAAAACAAAAAAAATTGCAGAAACAGACGTAACAGTACTTATAACAGGGCCATCAGGCGTCGGAAAAGAACATATAGCCGACATTATACACCACAGCAGCAAGAGAAAAAATAAGCCCTTTGTAAAAATAAACTGTGCCGCAATTCCTGAACAGCTTCTTGAAAGCGAGCTTTTTGGTTATGAGCCGGGAGCATTTACAGGCGGCAGTCCAAAGGGTAAAAAAGGCCTTTTTGAAGCAGCTCAAGGCGGTTCACTTCTTCTTGACGAAGTTGGCGAGCTTCCTCTTATGCTTCAGTCAAAGCTTTTAAGAGTTTTACAGGAAAGAGAGTTCAGGCGTCTTGGAGGAAACAAACTTATAAAGGTGGATTTTCGTCTTATAACAGCCACAAATGTTAATTTAAAAGAAAAAATTACGGAAAAGCAGTTTAGGGAAGACCTTTATTACCGTCTTAATGTTATAGAGATAAAGGTACCACCTCTTGAAAAAAGACGAGAGGACATACCCCTTCTTACTGACCATTTTATAAGGCTTTTTAATGCCAAATACAACATGAAAAAAACAATAGATGCCGAAGCCGTAAAATACCTTTGCCAGTGCAGCTGGCCAGGAAATGTAAGAGAATTAAGAAACGTAGTTGAAAGGCTTATAATTCAAAATTCAGACGGCATTATAACATCAAAGGAAGCATATGAGGCTATGGGTATGTTAAAAATAGGCTCATCAGACATACCTTTTGACTTCCAAAGCATACCTCCAGACACATCTTTAAAAGAGCTTACAGAAATATATGAAAAGCATATTCTGGAAGAATACATAAAAATATATAAAAATGGCTCTACTCTTGCAAAGGTATTAAAAACAGACCAGTCCACAATATCCAGAAAATTGAGCAAATATAACATAACTTACTGATTTTACCATATATGCAAAAATGCATGTTATGCATTTTTGCATATTATCTATTTTTTTGTTGATTTCACAGCATTTTTAAATAATAATGTACAATATATATTTTTTATTATGCATTTTTGCATATAGTTTCAATGCAAAATATTTTATTCATACTATACTTTTCCATACGTTAAATAAAAAATTATTTAGTTTGCAAGCTAATTTTTAATGCAAAAAATCATATTTATGCATTTTTACATGCAGCAAAACAAGGCATTTCTCCCTTCCACCACAAATTTTATGCATTTTTGCATAAAACTACGTTTGTAAAATAACAAACTTGTCCTTTTTTTTATATTTTTGACAAGTTTGACATATTTTTGGCATAGTCATTGCTATATATATAATCAGAACGTTTCGTTCGCAATCATATTTATTTTATATGCCCACAAATACAAATTGAAAGGCAGGCGTTTTAATCATGTACAAATGCAGTAAAGAAAGAATGGAAGACAAAATCAAAACTTTTTCTAAATTCGGCGATGCTGGTCACGGCGGTATAACAAGATACTCTCTTTCACCAGAGGCTGAAATGGCAAGAGATGAATTTGTAAGAAGAATGGAAGCTATTGGCGCTGTTATTGAAACAGACGACCTTGCTAATATGTATGCTACTATTCCAGGCACAGACCCTGACGCAAAAAGAATTGTAATGGGTTCTCACTGTGACTCAGTTAAAAATGGCGGTAACTATGACGGTATTTTAGGCGTTATGGGTGCTATGGAAGTTCTTGAAACAGTTGTTGCTGAAAAAATTGAACACAAACATCCTTTAACAGCTATGATTTGGACTAATGAAGAAGGCTCCGAATTCCCACCATGTATGATGTGTTCAGGTATTGTTTGTCATGATTATATGCCTGAAAGATTTAGAGATAACTTTGAATACAACAAAATGATGGCTTCTAAGTCAATACTTGACCCAGAAATGACATTTGGTAAGAAGCTTTCAACATTCAAATACAAAGGCGACGAGAAAAATAGATTAAACCCAGACAAATACGAAGCTATGTTTGAACTTCATATTGAACAGGGTCCAATTCTTGAGGATGCAGGCAAAAACGTAGGTGTTGTTACATGCGTACTGGGACAGATGATTTACAGAGTTAAATTCTACGGCTTTGCAGCTCATGCTGGTACATTCCCAATGAAGAAAAGACATGACGCTTTCCATGCAGCAGCTGAAGCTCTTTGCTATCTCCATGAAGAAATTGATAAACTTGGTTATGAAGACCTTGTTTATACGACAGGCGAAGTTGTTATTCATCCATGTGTAAACACAGTTATTCCTGATTACTTCGATTTCTCAATTGACGTAAGACACGAAAATCCAGATGTATTAAATAAAGTTAGAGAAATACTTCTTGCTCTTCCAAACAAAAAATGGCAGGGCTGCGACTGTGAAGTAGTTCTTGGCTGGAACAGAGATACAGTTTACTGGGACAAAAAGCTTGTAGGTTTCGTAAGAGAAGCAACAGAAGAACTTGGCATTTCTCATATGGACATTAACTCAGGTGCAGGTCACGACGCACAGTATGTATCATACATGCTTCCAACAACAATGATTTTCGTACCATCAGACAAAGGTCTTTCACACTGTGAAGTAGAGCATACATCAGTTGAACAGTGTACAGACGGTGCTTCTGTAATGCTTAATGCAGTGTTAAAACTGGATAAAGAATAATTTTTAATTGGGATTTTTTAGTTCTGCAAGGCGGATACTAAAACATTCGTCTTGCAGACGCTCTTTAAAAAGGGGGATTGTTTATGCCATCATTTTTGCTTGATACCATGACTAATGGCGGATATATGGAAATAGCCAATTCTTGGGGTTTATGGCTTTGTGTTATACCAGTAGTTATTGTAGAACTTGCACAGGCTGCTATTTTCATACGAGATGCTATAAAAGCTGGTGACCTTGTAGGTCTTACAAAACAGGAATGTAAAGAAGCTATGCGTGCAGGTGCTATTTGTACAATAGGTCCTGGTATATCAATGTTTACTGTTATGGTTGCTTTCATGAGCCTTATAGGTGCACCTTTTGCCTGGCTTCGTCTTTCAATCATAGGTACCATAACAACTGAAATGCTTGGTGCTACTGCCGGTGCTACTGCAATGGGCGTTGACCTTGCAGGTCCAAACTATGGTATAGAAGCATTTACTTGTTCCGTTTGGGTAATTACTCTTAATACTTGGGGCTTCTTTATTGTTAACCTTCTTTTTGCACATAAAATGGAATCTGTTAAGGTTGCAATGGAAAAACACGACATCAGAATGTTCAACACTATTGGCGGCTGTCTTATGATAGGATGTATCGCTATGTTCCTTGCTCAGCAGGTAGTAGCAGGTATTCCACAGCTTACAGCAGCAATAGCTGGTTTCCTTTCAATGACACTTTTACTTTTTGTAACAAAGAAACATCCAAGACTTTCCGAGTATACCCTTGGTATAGCTCTTATTATTGGTATTCTTGTAGCCCAGTTTGTGGCTCAAATGATTTAATAGGGGGGATACAATATGTCAAACGCAACTGATATCGATAAAAGGTTTCATGATGAGTACACCGTAAAAATGATTAGAAACGGTCGACTCACAACTCTTATAGCAGCACTTCTTACATTTGTTCCTGCTCTTTATCTTTGGCTTGTTTTAGGCTACAAAGCTGACTGGAGCAACATACTTGCAGGTTGGGGCATTATCGTTTCATCATACTTCTTTATTTACATATTTGAGCCTTTAGGCTTCTATCCTTCAATGGGTCTTTCAGGTATTTATGTAGGTTATCTTGCTGGTAATATTCCATCTGTTCGTCTTCCTGCTATGCTTGCAGCCAGAGCTGCAACAAACACAGAAGCTGGTACACATAAAGGCGAACTTGTAGGCGTTATTGCCATTGGTATGTCAGTATTTGTAAACGTAGGTTTTGTTACACTTGCAGCCCTTGCAGGTCAGGGTATACTTGCTGTTCTTCCTGAATTTGTAATTAATGCATTTAACTATACACTTCCTGCAATACTTGGTGCTGTTATGGCTCAGTATTTCCCTAAAAATAAACTTTTCGTACCACTTATATTCGTACTTTGCGTAATTATATGCAAGCTCCCTGTTCCAAGCATTACAAGATTCCCTGGAGCAATATTATTAAGTATAGGTATCGGTGTACTTCTTTTCCTTAACGAAAAGAAAAAAACAGCTTAAAAAAATCGGCTGAAAATAATATAAAAAGCCCGACTGACTAAAGGCGAGGACGCTTAAGGAAACTTTTTTGAATTAAGGATAAGTAGCGTAATGTACGAAAGTATGTTACGCTACTTTTCCTTTTAGCTTGCGCTGTGCAATCACCTGGGATGCACCAGCTTCACCAATAAAGGTATAATAAATGTCAATGCGCTGCTGCCGATG
>CALWHO010000025.1 GCA_944380405.1 uncultured Lachnospiraceae bacterium | reverse complement strand
CGTATGTGCTTTTAAGTTTTGTAAGCTGTCTGTAAAGAAGTATTTTTTCAACAACAGGTGCTTCAAACTTAAGTTTTTCAAGTACTTCAGCACTTGTTGAATATCCAGTTTTTGTTTTTTTGCTGCCTGTAAGACCCATTTTTTCAAAAAGAATTACTCCCAGCTGCTTAGGTGAATTTATATTAAATTCTTCTCCTGCCTCTTCGTAAATTTCTTTTGTTATAACGTCAATGGCTTTTTCAAGTGAGTTTCCATAAGAAATTAAATGTTTTCTGTCTACCTTTATGCCGTATTTTTCCATGTCTTTAAGCACAAGCATAAGAGGAAACTCTATATTAAAAAGCAGTTCCTTTTGTCCATTTTTTTCAATTTCTTTTTCAATTACATTTTTAGCGTCGTATATTATTTTTGCCTGATTAACACAGTAATTTATAGCCTTCTCAAGCTCTATGTCAGAAAGGCTTTTTTTGCTTTTGCCTTTGCCTAAAAATTCTTCTTCGCTTTCAACTGCTGAATTTAAAAATTCACCGCTTATGTCATCAAAATTATATGTGTCTTTTGTTGGGTTAAGAACATAGCAGGCAAGAGCCTCATCATAAAAATCACATTTTACATTTATTGAATTTTTTTCAATAACTTCAAAACTTCGTTTTAAGTCTATGCCATATACACACATATTTTCAGTTTCAAATAATGGCTTTAAACTTTCTAAAACAGCATTTTTTTTGCCCTTTACCAAAACACCTTTTACGCTTTTGCTGTAAATGGCAGCAGCAAAAAAGCTTTCTTCATTAAATATTTCAAATGCAAAACTTCCATCAGAAAGTATTTCTTTTGCTTTTTCGTTAAATTGTTCAGGCAAAATACACTGATAGATTACATCTTTTTTTTCGATTTCATCAGTTTCTTTATTAAAACGAGAAATAAGGTTTTTAAACTCAAGCCTTTTCATAATTTCATAGGCTTCGCTGCTTACAGTTTCGCCTATAGTACCCATGTTTTCAACATCAAGGTCAACAGGCACATCTCTAACTATTTCCACAAGAAATCTGCTAAGTCTTGCCTGCTCTTCAAACTCCTTAAGATTTTTTGAAGCTCTGTCAGGCTTAACTTCGTCAGCATGAGCTATGGCATTTTCAACTGTATCAAAGTTTTGAATTATTTTTACAGCTGTTTTTTCACCTATGGAAGGAACACCAGGTATATTGTCGCTGGAGTCGCCCATAAGTGCCTTTACCTCTATAAACTGCTTTGGTGTAACACCATACTTTTCAATAACATCAGCAGCATAGTAGTCCTCTACTTCTGTTTTGCCGCCTTTTGTTTTAGGTATTCTTATTTTAAGTGTATCACTTGCAAGCTGAAGAAGATCTCTATCACCAGAAACTATTACGGCTTCATATCCTTCTTCTTCGGCTTTTTTTGAAAGAGTGCCTAAAATATCGTCAGCTTCATAGCCTTCTATGCCATAAAGCTTTATGCCCATGCTTTCAAGAAGTTCTTTTATAATAGGCATCTGACTTCTAAGCTCGTCAGGCATACCCTTTCTTGTGCCTTTGTAGTTATCATATTTTAAATGTCTAAACGTAGGTGCTTTAAGGTCAAAAGCTACCCCAATATGTTCAGGCTTTTCTTCATCAACAAGTTTAAGAAGTATATTAAAAAAACCATATACGGCATTTGTATATTCACCCTTTGCATTTGTAAGCATAGGCACGCCAAAAAAGGCTCTGTTTGCTATACTGTTGCCGTCTATAAGCATTATTTTTTCCATAAGGATTTCCTCCTGCAATTTTTACATATTATTTTTATTATACACTATTTTTTGTCTTTGGTGGCAAAGTTTAAAAAAAATTAATAAATGAAATTAAGTTAAAATTTAAAATAACATATATTACGACTCTGTTTCTGTTTTTTTACAATTGTATTACTTCTATTGAAATTATAGGATTTATATGATATTTTAATTCCAAGTTATTTAAAACTTAATTCCCCCTTTTAATTGGTAGTGATAAGTCCAAATATAATCACTGCCTTTTTTTATGTTTTTTATAAAAATTAGTAACATATCCATGCCCACTTGAATATTAAATAATAAAAAATAAAAAGTGAGCTTTTAAATGAAACTAAAACCAAAATATTTTGTACCATTTGTTATTTCTGCAATGCTTTTAGGCTGTTCATCAGCAAAAAACACAGAAGAAAAAATACCTGTTACACTTAACGAAGTTGTCCATTCTGTTTTTTATGCACCGCAGTATGCGGCTATGGAACTGGGATACTTTGATGAAGAGGGTCTTGACATAACACTTGATGTTGGTCAGGGTGCTGATAAATCAATGACAGCACTTATATCAAAAAATGCTGATATCGCTCTTTTAGGAACAGAGGCAGGAATTTATGTTTATAATCAGGGTAAAGAGGACTATACGATTGCCTTTGCACAACTCACCCAACGAGCTGGTAACTTCCTTGTTTCAAGAGAAAATACAGACAGTTTCTCATGGGAAGACCTTAAAGGAAAATCAATTATAGGCGGCAGAACAGGCGGCATGCCTCAGATGATACTTGAATACGTACTTGATCAAAATGGAATAGACATTGAAGATGATGTTGAAATGATAACAAACATTTCATTTGAAACAACTTCAGGTGCTTTTTCAGCTGGAACTGGCGATTATACAGCAGAATTTGAGCCAACAGCCACAGCCCTTGAAAACGCCCAAAAAGGCTATGTTGTAGCATCCCTTGGCGAAGAAAGCGGTTATGTGCCTTATACAGTTTATATGGCACAAAAAAGCTATATTGAAGAAAATCCTGAAATAATACAGAAATTTACAAACGCCATTTATAAGGGTCAAAAATGGGTAAATGAGCATACTGCTGAGGAAATAGCCGAAGTTATACAGCCACACTTTGCCGAAAGCGATGTTAAAACACTTACAAAAATAGTTGACCGTTATAAAAAACAGGACACATGGAAAGAAAACCCTGTTTTTGACGAAGAAGGCTTTACACTTATACAGGATATAATGGAATTTGGTGGAGAGCTTTCAGCCAGAGTTCCTTTTGATGACATGGTTAATAATGATTTTGCAAACAAAGCAATAGAGCAGTAAAACAAAAAATCCCCGAAAATAACTTCGGGGGTTTTTGTTTTATTTAAATATGTAATTTATAACATCAGCTGTACCCTGTGCCAAATGTTCATATCCGCTTATGTTTGGATGTGTTGTATCTGAAACAGTCATTGCGTAATTCTGATTATCTTCGCTTATAACAGGCTCTTCATACTTAAAGTCTTCCTGTCCATTAAGGTTAAGATATGCAAGAGCGATAGTTACATTTTCACTGTCCTTAAAATGTTCAAAAAGGTCTTTTGCAAAATTAAGTCTTGTGTTTGCAGCTGAATTTGTGCTTTCTGAACGGAATGTAATTTCAGGGGCATTTATAACAATTTTTATATTTTCGTTATAAAAAAGTATGCTTTCTACAATCTGGTCAAAGTAAGAAAGTATCTCTTCATGGCTGTTATGACCAACTGTATTAAGGTCGTTTATGCCTAAGTTTATTACAACAGCATCAGGTGCTTCAAAACCTGTTTTTTTCATGTAATAACCAAAATCAAACTTACCTTCGTTTAAAAATGGATTAGTATAGCCGTATTTTGACTGGGCTGTGCAATAATCCCATGCACTCCAGCCGCCTCTGCCTTCGTGCTTATTGCCATCTTCTCCAAGAGTACCTATTGTTTTTATACTGCCGCCATAAATCTCATTAAAATACTTTGTATAATAATTTTGATTTATAATACTGTCACCCATAAAAAGAATTGTCTTATCCTCTGTTTTTGGAGCTGACTTTATATCAAAATAAACTCTCTTTCCGTTTATAAATGAATATACTGTTTTGTCTGCTCCGTCAAAAGTATATACACCATTTTTTGAAAGCTGTTTTCCGTCAGATGTATAAACTTCAATTTTGTCTGTTTTACCTTCGTTACCATAAAGTATGGCATTATTAAAATCAAGTGTTGTACCCTTTGATGCATACACAACACCAGGCAAAACTGCCTGTGCTTCTTTTTTGCATGTTTCTTTTATGGCTGTTCTTGAAGCTGTTAAACCTTTTATGTCCTTTGAAAATGCTTTAACTTCGTCTAAATTAACATGCATTTTAATAACAGTGTTTCCATTTCCTGTAAATCTAAGCTCTGATGTTTTTTCTGTCAAGAAATCATATTTATCATATGAAATATCGCAGCTGTATTTTCCACCTGCACTATCAGCTATTACTATTTCAAAACCTCTGTCCTTTACATCAACACTTTGTATATAGAAGTTTTTTGTGCCTCCGTTATAAATTTCAAGACTTTTAACAGCACTTAAGAATATATCAAGGTCGCTGTTTCCAGTTGTGCCTGACATAAAAAACTCACTGTTTGGAGCATAAGTTTTTTCTTCTGTAATTCCATTTAAAAGAGGGTCACTATAACCAACACTTCCTGTGGCAGCTTTTTTAAGTTTAAGCTGTAAAGATGTATCAAAAGGCTCAAATGTTTGCTCTGTTGCAGGATAATAAAATCTTACGCCTGCTTTTGATAAATACTCCTTAAGGTCATCAACAGTTTTAATATTTCGTACATTCATTAAACGCATAAGCACTCCGCTTCCATTTTCGTCAAAGCTTATGCCATCATAAATGTTTTCTCTCTGGCTTTCGTATGTATGCACATCAAAATGAGAGCAGACGCCGTTTTCTATATCTGTATCAAAATCCTTGTCACATCTGAATATTATTGTATTATCGTTTTGAAAGCTCTGCTTTTCAAAAACTTCCCAGTTTTCACTTCCGTTAAATGTCTTTATGGCAACGTTTCTTTCTATGCCCCATACGCCGTTTTTACATACAATTTTATCACAGTAATAATCGTTTATTCTGTATAAAGGATAGCCTAAAGGCACTTCAATAATACCGTCTGTAGCAAAAAGTTTTAATGTACCGTCATTTCCAACGCCTGAAACAGTAATTGTATTCCATGGGTTAATATTAAAAGCAGGATTTGCAATAACAGTTTTCATTTCACCTTCAACAACAAAATTTCCTGCAAATGCAGTTGTTGAAAACATGGCACAAGCTGCCAGAGAAATAAATAATTTTTTAAACTTCATTTTTTTGTCAACACCTTCTTAGTCTTTTTGTAAAAGTCTTTTATATGAATGTTCTATTGCCGCTGCTCCTAAAGGTGCAGTAATAAGTATGGCAAGAACTGCAACTGTAAGCACAAGCTGACCACACTGAAGACCCATTGAAAGAGGTACAGCACCTATGGCTGCCTGAACAGTTGCTTTCGGGGTATAGGCAAGCATTGAAAAAAGTCTTTCTTTTTTTGTAAAAGCAGTTTTGATAGTACATGTAAATACGCCTGCCATTCTGAACATAAGGGCAAATACAAGAAGCATAATAGCTCCAATACCAGCCTTTAATGCATAAGAAACCTCAACCTCTGCACCTACAAGTACAAAAAGGAATATCTCTGCACCTACCCATAATTCATTGTATTTGCCAGAGAACATTTTTGCAAGGTCTTTATTAAAATGCATTATAGCCATGCCTGTACTCATTATAGCCAAAAGCCCTGAAAACGGAATGATGTTTTCAATAGCATCTTCTATAAACACAAATCCAAAAGAAATGCTTAAAAGTATAACAACCTTTATGGCATCTCGCATTTCAAAATTTGTAAAAAACTTAGTTATAACATATCCAACTGCTCCGCCTGCAGCTATGCCAAGTATAATTGAAACAGGCACCTGAATAAAGCTTGAAGCACTTGCTCCTCCGCCTGCACATATAGCTGTAAAAGATGTAAACATAACAATTACAAATACGTCATCAGCGGCAGCTCCTGCCAGTATAAGCTGAGGCACTTTTCTAGCCTGACCATAGCCCTCTTCAATTATTCTAATCATCCAAGGCACTACAACAGCAGGTGAAACAGCAGCAAGAACAGAGCCTAAAACAGCAGCCTCAATAGTTGATATACCAAATATACGAGGTGCAATTATAATAGTTCCCAAAATTTCAAAACATGCAGGCACAAAGCACATCATTAAAGCTGGTCTACCTATGATTTTAAGGTCATCAAATTCAAGTGTAAGCCCTGCCCTTGTAAGTATTATAACAAGTGCTAACTGCCTTAAATCGGCTGAAATAGATATAAGCTCTGGGTCAATTAAGTTTAATGCATGTGGTCCAATAATTACACCTGCAATAATCATACCCATAAGTGGCGGCAGTTTAATTGTTTTAAATATTTTACCCATTATAATACCGCAAATAAATACAACTGAAAGTCCTGTAAGCAATATAATCCCTCCAAAAATTTTGTTTTTTAACGCAAAAAAAGCTGGTAACTCCGTGAATTAATCACAGAAGTCATCAGCTTTAATAAGCGGTTTTGGTAAATACCAAGGGAGAACCTCATTCCCTGCATGAATTATAACAAATGATTATTACCTTGTCAAACATATTATTTATTTAAGTATTCAAAAAGCTCTTTTTGAAGCCTTGCAGCATCTTTATAGCCTTCCTTGTAAAGAGATTCCAGTTTTTTATAATTTTTTTCAAGCCTGCCTATATTAACAGGCTTTGTAGGTCTTATTACAAAAACTTTACCCTCTTTTTCAAGTTTTTCTATGTACTCCATTTCTTTGTTGTACATAATATGGCGTCTTTCAAGAGCCTTTAAAAGATTAGGATATTTTTTATACTTCATTTTAAGCAGAGGCATAACAGAATTTGGCTTTTTTCTATAGCCCATGTTTCTTGTAAGTATAATAACATTTTTATTGTTGCCATCTTTAATACTTCTTAATACAGGTACACTGTCACTTATGCCACCATCAAGATACGGTGTATTGTTTATAATCACATCTCTTGAAAGCATAGGCAAAGAACTTGAAGCAACAACATACTTCATGTCTTTTTTAATGTCTTTTACCTGCAAATACTCAGCCTTTCCAGTAAGGCAGTTTGTTACAACTGCAAAAAATTTGCCTTCGTAGCTATTAAATGTATCATAATCATATAAATTAAGCTTATTAGGTATTTTGTTATATATAAAATCAACGCCGAAAAAATCACCTGTTTTAATAAGGCTGTAAATGGAAGCGTAATTTTTATTTTTCAAATAATCAACATTTACATTAAATGCTCTTTTTCTCTGCTTTGAAAGAAAGCTACAACAGTGACCTGCTCCTGCTGAAACTGCATAGCATGATGAAAACTCTATATTTTTATCAATAAAAAAATCCATTACACCAGCGGCAAATACACCTCTCATGCCACCACCTTCTATTATTAAGGCTGAATTATGCATATTTTTCATCTCCTTTTATGAATATGAAAAGCAAAATACAAATACATTTTTGGCTCCTGCATTTTTAAATACTTTTGCACATTCATTTGCTGTTCTCCCAGTTGTAAATATATCGTCTATCAAAAGTATGTTTTTGCCCTTTATAAAATCCTCATTAAAACAGGCAAAGGCATTTTTAATATTATCCCTTCTGTGCCTTACATCAAGGTTATACATAGGCTTTGTTTTTCTTATACGCTTTATAATATCAAAATTATATGGTATATGAGTCTTATTACTTAAAACCTTAACCATTTCTTCTGCATGGTTAAAGCCTCTTTCTCTTCGTCTTGATTTATGAATAGGCACAGCAGTTAAAACATCAATATTTTCAAAAACGCTATTATTAATACCGTATTCATACATAAAACTGCCTATAGGATTACAGTAACTTTTAAAGCTTTTGAACTTAAAATATTCTATGGCTTTCTTTACAAAATCATATTCATATACGCACCATACTTTATCAAAATAAATACTGTCATCATGGCTACAGGCAGATTCATTTATGTTTATTTCTCCAACATATTTTATTTCTTCACTGCATTTTTGGCAAATAACATTTTCATCGTCAAAATCAAGCACATCTTCGCAGAAAATGCATCTTTTAGGATAAAAAATATCAATAGCAGTATTTAAAAAATTTAAGTTCATATTACTCAACCGCCAAACATAAATTCATGTAAATTAATAAGTCTTTTTGAAAGAGAAGAATACCTTTTAGCCTCTCGTATGTTATCTACCATTGAATACATCGTTTCAGGTATGCCAACTATTACACACAGCTTTTTAGCCCTTGTAACAGCCGTATAAAGAAGATTTCTTGAAAGAAGCATAGGAGGTCCACTTATAAGAGGAATTATGACTACAGGGTACTCACTGCCCTGAGATTTATGAATAGTAACGGCATATGAAAGCTCCAGCTCGTCCAGCTGTATAAAGTCATACTGCACCCATTTATTGTCATCAAAAAGCACAAGTATATATTCTTCGCCTTCGTTTATATCCATAATTGTTCCGCAGTCGCCGTTAAATATTCCAAGCCCCTCTTCTTTTATTCTTCTGCCTTCGCTGTAAATTTTCCAGCTCATGTTGTAGTTATTTTTAATCTGCATAACCTTGTCGCCAACTCTAAATACAGTGTTTCTGTAGAGCTTTTCTTTTTTACCGCTTCTTTCTGGGTTAAGTGCCTTTTGAAGCTCCTTATTAAGCTCCTCAACGCCCAGTATTCCCTTTCTCATAGGTGTAAGCACCTGTATGTCCGTATAAGGGTCACAGCCGTTAAATGACGGTAATCTGATAAGCATAAGGTCTTTTATTGTTTTAACGGCTTCTACGGCGTTAGAACGGCGTACAAAAAAGAAATCCTTTTCCTTTTCGTTTATAACTGGCTTTTCACCTGAGTTTATTCTGTGGGCATTCATAATTATGGCACTTTCTCTTGCCTGTCTGAAAACCTCTTTAAGACGTACAACAGTTATTACTTCGCTTGAAATAATGTCCTTTAAAACATTACCTGCACCAACAGATGGCAGCTGGTCAACGTCACCTACAAGTATAAGCCTTGTGCCTATTGAAACAGCCTTTAAAAGGCTGCTCATAAGAAGAATGTCCACCATTGAGCTTTCATCTATAATTATAATGTCTGCCTCAATGGGGTTATCCTCATCTTTATCAAATACCTGTTTTCTTGCATCATCATTTATATATGTTATGCCTAAAAGTCGGTGTATTGTCTGAGCATCATGTCCTGTGGCTTCTGACATACGCTTTGCAGCTCTGCCAGTAGGTGCTGCCAGTACAACCTCATTACCTTCTTCTTCCATAATGCTTATAATTGTATTTATAATTGTTGTCTTGCCAGTACCCGGTCCGCCAGTAATTACCATAACGCCTTTTTTAAGTGCACATTCAACGGCTTTTTTCTGTTTTTCCTCAAGTGTTATGTTATGGCGAATTTCTGTCTGCTCAATTATGTTTTTATAGTCATAATCATTTTCTATATAAGCCTCGTTAAGCTCAAGAAGCTTTTTGGCTGTATAAATTTCTGCGTAATAATATGAATTAATATAAACTATAGCTTCACCGTCAAGCTCTTCATACCAAACCTGATGCTCCATCTGCAAATCAAGTATGGCATTTTCAACCAAAGACTTATCTACGCCTAAAAGCTGGCTTGTTTTCTCCATAAGCACATCTTTAGGCAAATATACGTTACCATCAACGGTGCTTTCTGTAAGAACGTACTTTATGCCAGCCTTTATTCTAAATGTGCTGTCTGAAGCAAATCCTGCCGCAGCTGCCATTTTGTCTGCCATTTTAAAACCTATGCCGAATATATCATCTGCCAGACGGTATGGGTTTTTCTCAACAATATCAAATGTTCTTTCCCTGTATTTTTTATAAATCTTCATGGCATAAGCAGGTGAAACACCAAACTTCTGCAAAAATATCATGGCACGTCTAAGCTCGTGCTGTTCCTTAAATACAGAGCTTATTTTCATGGCTTTATCGTATGTTATGCCTTTTATTTCAACAAGACGCTCTGGCTTTTCCTCAATTACAAAAAACGCAGCCTCACCAAACTTATCAACTATTTTTTTAGCCATTTTGGGACCTATGCCCTTTATAAAGCCTGAAGAAAGGTATTTTATCATGCCGTCTACAGTTGTTGGAATTGTCTTTTCGTAATACTCAACCAAAAGCTGTTTACCATATGATGGATGCATAGTCCATTTTCCTTTAAGCTTCATAGTTTCGCCTTTATGTATGTCTGGAACAGTGCCTACACATGTTATTTCTTCTTCATCACACAAAAAAGAAAACACCGCATAACCATTATCGCTGTTTTGATAAATAATATCTTCAACTGTTCCATCAAGCTCAATTAAGTCTATATCATACATACTAAACACGTTCTTCCTGAATTTATAATACCAATAATTTTATCATAGACTAAAAAAAATAAAAAGCGAACACATAAAAAAATAAAAGGCACTGCAAAATTATATTTTGCAATACCTTTTTATTCATAAAATTACTGCTGTATAGCTGCTATAAGAGCTGGTACAAGCTGTTTCTTTCTTGAAACCATATCTTTAACTAATACGCCGTCATCTGGCACTTCAGGGCCATATGCGCTTATTAATATTTCTTTTGCACCTGCGCCTTTGTAAAGAAGCATTGTTGACTCGTCAATAATGTTTGTGAGCATGAAGAAAAGCATATCAACTCCGCCTTTTTTCAAAAGCTCTTCCATAAACTCGTTAAGTCTGCCTTTTACTTCGTTTAAGTCACCGCTATTCATGCTTGTTATCTGACCTACGCCAAATGTAACGCCTGCTGTTGTAAATGTTTTGTAGTCCTGATAGAAAATATCTTCGCTGCTTGTTTCTTTAAGACAGCTGCCAGCACTGAACATTTCTTCTGCATACTTTTCAATATCAATTCCTGCTATTTCAGCAAGTTTTAAAGCTGCCTCTTTATCATACTCTGTGCATGTAGGAGAACGGAACATAAGTGTGTCTGAAATTATGGCTGAACATAAAAGACCAGCTATTTCAGGTGTTATTTCAACTCCGTTTTCGTTATACATCTGGTATACGATTGTACATGTACAGCCTAAAGGCTGGTTTCTGAAGAATACAGGGTTGATAGTTTCAAGGCTGCCAAGTCTGTGGTGGTCGATGATTTCCATAATGTCAGCATATTCTATGCCGTCAACAGCCTGATTTTTCTCGTTATGGTCAACAAGAACTATTTTCTTCTTTTCCATATCAAGGAATGAACGTTTTGAAATCTGACCAATATATTTACCCTGTTCGTCAAGTACTGGGAAATATCTAAGTCTGTTTTTAGCCATAACTTCCTTAACGTCATTTGTAAAGTCATCAATGCTGAAAGTAATAATGTTTTCTGTTGTCATTATGCTTTCAACAGGAATACTCTGGTTTATAAGACGAGCTACTGTGTATGAGTCATAAGGAGTACACATTATAAGTACGCCTTTTTCTTTTGCCTTTTCACGTACAAGATGCTGAATATCATCATTATACTTGCTAAGAACGATACAGCTTACACCGCTTTCAACAGAGAAGAGCTGTGTTTCAAATCTGTTACCTGTAATTACAAGGTCATTAGGCTCGATATATGTTTCAAGAAGGTCTGGTGTATTTGCAGCGATAAATATTTTACCCTTATCAAACACACCATCTGGATTACCAACTAAAACCTTAGCTTCAAGAGTTTCTATAATATTTTTAAATGATGTTTTAGCCTTTGATACAATTCTGTTATCGTATACGTCAAAGCCTGATTCTGCAATATCTCCTACAGATACAACACCTTCAAGGTATCCTTCATCATTTGTAACTGATAAAAGAAATGCACTTTGCTCTTTCATATTATTAAATGCATTTTTAACAGAAACGCCTTTTTTAAGAGGTTCAACTGTTCTTATTTCTATATCGCTAACCTGAGTTCTAACATCAGCAATATATTCTGGCTCTTTAGCTCCAAATCTTTCAAGTACAAACTGTGTTTCTTTGCTTACAGAGCCTGCTCTTTTGGCAACATAGTTTTTGCCTGTAAGAGTTCTTTTAAGGTTTGCATATGTAATTGCAGAACAAATAGAGTCCGTATCAGGATTTTTGTGTCCTACAACTATAATTTCTTTTTCTTTTCTCACTTTTAACACCCCAAGATAAATAAATGTATAATTAACATGGCTTATTTTATTACAAACTTTTAAAAAAATCCATAGCAAAATGTTAATTTTGATAAAAAATTTAACCTTTCGTCATAAATTATATTTGTAATACCCTTTTCATTAAATAAAAAAAGACTCCTGATTAATCAGAAGTCTTTTATCCTGCCCGAGACCGGAATCGAACCGGTACGAGTGTTACCTCGCAGGATTTTAAGTCCTGTGCGTCTGCCAGTTCCGACACAAGAGAATTTTTTAGTAGCCGTTTTGCGACTGCTCATATATATTAACAAATATAATATTATTTGTCAATAGTTTTTTTATAAAAACAAAAAGTATCCTGATAAAAAGGATACTTTTTAAAAAATAAATTTTTCAGTCTATAAAATCAATTGTTTTAAGAAGCTTTTCAACAGCTTCTTTAGGTATATCAGGATAATTCAATAAATCTTCCAAAAACTTCTTTACATTATTACTTTGAGGTATCATATATCCTGCCTCTCTGCATAAATCCTCTGCCATAAGGCGATTAGATTTTTCAATGGCAGCACCTAATGAAGAATTAATATTAGAAGCTATTGATTCCTGTTTTCCTTTACTTTGAATTAATGCCCTTAATGTTTCAATTACATTTTCAGTTTTCTCCTGCTGAGGAGGATATTTTTTTGGCACCATTGAGATTGCACCTGAAGGACATGCATCGGCACAGTCACCGCAGCCTATACATTTTGTTACATCAATAATACTGTTTTCTGTATCACTTGCACCAGTAGGACAGACATATAAACAAAGACAGTCCTTAGTACAAAGTCTTAAATTTCTTACTGCATATTTTTCACCCATAAAATGCTACCTCCTCTCCACTTTTTCAAACTTCCAGTTTGGAACCTTGCAGACAGGACACATATCTGGAGGTGCATCACCAACAAAAACAAAGCCGCAAATAGTGCAAACATATATTCCTGTATTTGAAAGCATTTTTTCGCCTTCTGCTTCATATCTCATTAATATGGATTTAAGCATCATTGTTACCTTTTCACTCCAAGTTTGACATCTTAAAGAGCCTCTGTCACCTGCTTCAGAAGCAGCATTTTTACCATTAACAAAACCCTTGCTTAAATCATCATTAATTAAATTCATAAGTGAAGCAACGTCATTTTCTGAAGACTTCACACTTTTTGATTTAAAAAAGTCAGCGAGCATTGAAAAAGCTTCCGACTGTTCAAATAAATACTGCTTTTCACAGCCTCTGGCAAGATTAGAACATATTATACTCATTTCCATTGGTGAAAGTTCTTTTTCATAGTGAGCAGATATATTTGTATCAGAAGCATCTTCCTTTGGCTCATCATCTTTTAATTTAAACATACCTTTATTTGCTTTGCAAATTGGACAGACCCAGCCATCAGGCAGCTCTTCCCATTTAGTACCTGGTGCTATTGATGCTTCAGGAATACCTTTTTCTTCATCATAAACATATCCGCATATTGAACATACGTACTTTTTCATCAATACATCGCCTCCTTTTATTTTTATAAACAAAAAAAGCCACAGAATTCTCTTATAATAATGAACTCTATGGCTTGAATATATCACAAAATGATATTAAATTAAATTAGCAAAAGCGCGAAATAAAAAATTTTATTTTAGTTAAAAATACAAATAAAAAAAAGTCCTATTTATATAGGACTTAAACTGGATGGGGAAGGATTCGAACCTTCGAAGTCTGAGACAGCGGATTTACAGTCCGACCCCTTTGGCCACTCGGGAACCCATCCATATTATTCGCTCTGTGAGCGTTTAAAAAAGAATAACGTAAATTAAAACTCCTAAGCTCCATAGAAAGGAGGTGATCCAGCCGCACCTTCCGATACGGCTACCTTGTTACGACTTCACCCCAGTCACCAGCTTCACCTTCGGCGACTCCT
>CALWHO010000024.1 GCA_944380405.1 uncultured Lachnospiraceae bacterium | reverse complement strand
CTTTTTCAATAGAATTACGTCTAAGATTTCTAATTTTCATCATCTCGTCTTCTGTCTTGCTTGCAAGGTCTTCAACTGTGTTAATACCTGCACGTTTAAGGCAGTTATAAGAACGAACAGAAAGATCAAGTTCTTCAATACTCATTTCAAGAACCTTTTCCTTAGTTCCTTCCGGTTTATCAACCATGATTTCTGCATTCTTAGCGTTTTCAGAAAGGTCAACAAACAGGTTCAAATGTTCATTTAATATTTTAGCACCATAGCTTACAGCATCATCTGGTGTAATTGTTCCGTTTGTCCATACTTCAAGAGTAAGCTTATCGTAGTCTGTGATGTTACCAACTCTTGTGTTTTCAACAAGGAAATTAACTCTTCTTACAGGTGTGTATATAGAGTCAACAGGCAGCATACCTATAGGCTGATCATCTTTTTTGTTTTTATCGCTGCCAATATATCCACGGCCTCTTGTAATAGTAATTTCCATGTAGAGCTTGCTGTTAGGACCACCGCTTAATGTAGCAATGTGGTGATCTGGGTTCATAATTTCAATATCGCTGTCAGCTTTGATATCAGAACCTTTAACTTCGCCTTCACCTTCAATGTCAATGTAAGCTACTTTAGGCTCAAACCCATCACTTGTGTTCTTGATAGCAAGACCTTTAAGGTTAAGAATGATTTCTGTAACATCTTCCTTAACTCCAGGTACAACGCTGAATTCATGAAGAACACCGTCAATTTTAACATTACTTACAGCCGCACCTGGTAATGAAGAAAGAAGAATTCTTCTTAAAGAGTTACCAAGAGTAGTGCCATATCCTCTTTCAAGTGGCTCTACAACAAAACGTCCGTATGTTCCGTCCTGTGACATTTCAGCAATTTCAATACGAGGTTTCTCAAACTCGAACACTATTCAAACCTCCCCATGTTAATAATAGGCCTTTTAAAGACCAATGTATATAATTTCCATAAGCAGTGGAACGCACTTGTCCCACTGCTTTTAGTAACAAAATTATTATTTTGAGTAGAGTTCGACGATGTATCTGTCTTCTACAGGAACATCAATCTGTTCTCTCTTTGGTTTAGATACTACAGTACCTTTTAAACCGTCATGATCAGCGCTTAACCATTCAGGAACGATTCTTGAATCTGTTACTTCAAGAATGTCTTTATATCTCTGCATTGTAGCATATTTTTCTTTGATTTCGATTGTATCGCCAACTTTAACCTGGTATGATGGGATATCAACTGGTTTACCGTTTACTAAAACGTGTTTGTGACGAACGATCTGTCTAGCTTCTTTTCTTGTTCTGCCGTAACCAAGTCTGAACATTACATTGTCAAGACGAAGTTCAAGAAGCATAAGTAAGTTTTCACCAGGAATACCTTCTTTTTTAGCCATTTTTTCAGCTTTAGCATAGTATCCTCTGAACTGTTTTTCAAGTACGCCGTAGATGAATTTAGCTTTCTGCTTTTCTCTCATCTGAAGACCATACTCACTCATTTTCTTTCTTGAATTAGCAGCCTGTTTTTTTGATTTTTTTGCAATTCCTAAGTAGATAGGATCAAGGTCGAGTGATCTGCATCTCTTAAGAACAGGAACCATATCTCTTGCCATTTATACTCGTCCTCCTAATTATACTCTTCTACGTTTTGGTGGTCTACAACCGTTATGTGGTACAGGTGTTACGTCTTTGATCATAGTAACTGTTAAACCTGCAGCCTGAAGTGCACGAATAGCAGCTTCACGTCCTGAACCAGGACCTTTAACGAATACTTCAACTGTCTTAAGGCCGAAATCTTCAGCAGCCTTAGCAGCAGTATCTGCAGCCATCTGAGCAGCATAAGGAGTTGACTTTCTTGAGCCTCTGAAACCTAACTGGCCAGCGCTTGCCCATGAAAGAGCGTTACCTGCTGCATCTGTAATTGTTACGATTGTATTATTAAAAGTGGACTGGATATGTGCCTGACCACGTTCTACATGCTTTTTGTCACGACGTCTACGAGTAGTCGCCTTTTTAACAGCTTTCTTTGCCATTTGACACTAACCTCCCTAAAAATTATTTCTTCTTGTTAGCAACTGTTTTTCTTTGACCTTTTCTTGTTCTAGCGTTTGTCTTAGTCTTCTGACCTCTTACAGGAAGTCCTTTTCTATGACGGATACCTCTGTAACAGCCAATTTCCATAAGACGTTTGATGTTAAGAGCGATTTCTCTTCTTAAATCACCTTCAACAGTCTGTGTTTCAGAAATAATGTCACGGATTCTTGCTACTTCGTCATCAGTAAGATCTCTTACTCTTGTGTCTGGGTTTACATTTGCTTCTTTTAAAATTCTAACAGCGCTTGCGTGGCCAATACCATATACATAAGTAAGACCGATTTCAACGCGTTTTTCTCTTGGTAAATCTACACCAGCGATACGTGCCATGTGTACGTTGCACCTCCATAAAATTCTAATTAAACATTACATCACAATAGTGTACTGCATTTTCCTCGCTTTGTCCAGCAGGAAACAGAAAAATCTGTCAGCCGCCCCTGCTTTTTTAAAGCGCATTCTAATAATGACGGAATTTACTCGTTTTGCTCTAAAGGTTTCCTGCACCTTCTCAAGCCATATTTACAGCATAATTTCTTATGCCATAGAGTTTAAATAAAAGATATCAGCCCTGTTTCTGTTTGTGTTTTGGGTTTTCACAGATAACCATAACACGGCCTTTTCTTTTAATTACTCTGCACTTTTCACACATTGGTTTTACAGATGGTCTAACCTTCATTGTGATTTTCTCCTTTCCTCTTGCCCCTTATTTCGCTCTCCAGATAATTCTACCCTTTGTAAGGTCATAAGGTGACATTTCAATTAATACCTTGTCTCCCGGAAGTATGCGAATGAAGTTCATTCTAAGCTTACCGGAAATGTGTGCTAAAATTTTGTGACCGTTTTCAAGTTCAACTTGAAACATAGCATTAGGTAATTTTTCTAACACGGTTCCTTCTACTTCTAAAACGTCGTCTTTTGACATGAGAACCTCCTTAAACTATTTCCTGCCAAACTCTTTTAACGCCTTTGATATGTCTGAATTAAGTAAGTTAGACTCACTATCAAGCATATCTTTTATATTATAACATATAATTTTGGTTTTTTGAACATGTTTTTTTCTTTTTTTCTTCGGATTTTCAAGTTTTCGTAATTTTCCGTCTACCAGATATAAAAAATCCCCTTCTTCTTTAAGGACTATAAACGGCATTGTCTTATCACGACCACTTATTGAATAAACCACTTGACCTTTGGTGTATTCCATTTTATTCACCTCAATGTGACTTTGGTTATCCGCATCCTTCTTAATTACAGAGTTAAAATCATTGGCTCACCGTCAGTAATAACAACGGTGTTTTCATAATGCGCTGCATTTTTTCCGTCTAATGTAACAGCTGTCCAGCCGTCATCAAGAACTTTAACATCATAAGTACCAGCAGTAACCATAGGCTCTATAGCAAGGACCATACCTTTTAAAAGTTTAGGACCTCTGCCTATCTGTCTGTAGTTTGGTATTGCAGGATCCTCGTGCATGTGTCTGCCTATTCCGTGACCTACATAATCTCTTACAACGCCAAAGCCGTTTTCTTCAACGTACTTTTGAATTGCTGCGCCTATTTCGTGTAAGTGGCAGCCAGCCTTTGCAAACTTAATGCCTTCAAAGAAACTCTGTTTAGTAACCTCTATAAGCTTCTGATCGTTTTCAGATATTTCACCTACTCCATAAGTTCTTGCACAGTCTCCATGGAAACCTCCTATATAAGAACCCATGTCAATGCTTATGATGTCACCTTCTTTAAGTTTTCTGTTGCTCGGTATACCATGAACTACTTCATCGTTTACCGATGTGCATATTGATGCAGGATATCCGCTGTATCCTTTAAATGAAGGCTCAGCTCCCTGACTTCTGATATACTCTTCAGCGATTTTATCAAGATGAGCTGTTGTAATGCCCGGCTTAATTTCTCTTCTGAGTATTTCATCCAGTCTTTTCAGTATCTGACCAGCAACCCTCATTTTTTCAATGTGTTCTTCACTTTTGATAGTTATTGCCATCTAAAATCATTCTCCTAATACAGCAAAAATAGCTTCTGTTATGTTGTCGATACCCATTGTACCATCTATTTCATAAAGCTTTCCTTGCTTGTTGTAATATTCCACAAGAGGTTCGCTCTGTTCATGGAAAGTCTTAAGACGAGCCTGACCAGCCTCTATTGTGTCGTCCTTTCTCTGTGTAAGCTTTTCACCGCAAACATCGCAAATGCCAGCAACCTTTGAAGGAGCAGCAAGCTTGTTGTATGAAGCGCCACACTTTGGACATGTTTCACGAGCTGTAATTCTTTCAAGCAATACTTCGTCAGAACAGTTAATATAAATTGCCTTGTCGATACCGCCTATTTCATCAAGCTTTTCAGCCTGAACTACAGTTCTTGGGAAACCATCTAAAATGAAGCCGTTCTTACAGTCGTCTTCCTTAATTCTTTCCTTTACTATAGCAATTATAAGCTCATCAGAAACAAGACCGCCTGTAGACATAATTTCTTTAACAGTTAAACCAAGCTCAGATTCTTTTGCAACCTCAGCTCTTAACATATCACCTGTAGAAATATAAGCTAAAGAATATTTAGCAATAATCTTTCTTGCCTGTGTGCCTTTACCAGCAGCAGGAGCTCCTATAAGTACTAATTTCATAACGTTTCCCCTCACTTTTTATCTTAACACAGCCCATGGGAAATGCATAGCATTTCCCATTAGACTAGAATTTTATTTATTTAAAAAACCTTTGTAGTGACGCATAAGCATCTGGCTTTCAAGACTCTTAACAATATCAAGGCAAACACCTACAACGATAATAAGAGTTGTACCGCCAAAACCAACGCTAAAGCCGAATACCCATTCAAGTAAAATTGGTACAAAAGCAACTATAGCATATGATACAGCACCAACAAAAGTAATTCTGTTTACTACACGAGTAATATAAGCACTTGTCGGCTGACCCGGTCTTATACCCGGAATAAAGCCGCCGTTTTTCTTCATATTTTCAGCAATTTCGTTAGGATTAATAACGATTGAAGCATAAAAGTATGAGAAAATAAATATAAGAACAATATAAATTGCCGCACCCACTGGACTAGTTAAATTAAGGATAGAAACAACTTTAGCAAATGTTTCGCCTGTAGAGAAGAACTGTCCTATTGTCTGTGGGAACTGAATAAGTGAAATCGCAAAGATAATTGAGATAACACCTGCTGTACTTACCTTAATTGGCATAAATGAAGATCTGCCACCAACAGAATGTCTTCCAAGCATCTTAGAAGAATACTGAACAGGGAGTCTTCTTTCACCGCCATGAAGAAGAACTATGAATACTATATCTAAAAGAAGAATAATAAGCATAGCAGCGAGCATAGCAATGCTCTTTGCACCGCCGCCTTCACCATAGTAAATAAGTGACTGTATGCCAGAAGGAAGATTTGAAACAATGTTAACAAAGATAATCATTGATGAGCCGTTTGTAATTCCCTTTGCTGTAATCTGTTCAGCAAGCCACATAACAAGTGTTGAACCAACAACAAGTGTTATTACAGAAATAACATATGTGAACATTGAAGGATTTATAAACATGCCGCTGTAACTTCTTGTTACACCGATACCCTGAATAACTGCAAGAACTACAGTAAGGTATCTTGTGTAAACACGAATTTTCTTTCTTCCGTCTTCGCCTTCTTTGTTAAGCTGTTCAAGCTTAGGTATAGCAACTGTTAAAAGCTGCATAATGATGGAAGATGTGATATAAGGTCCAATACCCATTGCGAACATGGACCAGTTAGAATTATAACCTCCGGCAATGATATTGTAAAGAGTACCAGTTGAAAAACTTTCCATACTCTGCTTAATAGCAACAATATCTATTCCAGGTAAAGCGATGTGTGCACCAAGTCTTACAATTACAAGGATTAACAGAGTGTAAAGAATTTTGTTCCTTACCTCTGTAACTTTCCAAGCATTGCTGAATAACTTAAACAATTACATCACCTCAGCTTTTCCGCCTGCCGCTTCAATTTTTTCTATAGCTGTTTTTGATAATAAACAGCCCTTTACAGTAAGCTTCTTTTCAAGCTCACCTGTACCAAGAATCTTAACTCCGTCTCTTGGATTGCTTACTAAGCCTGCAGCCATTAATGCTTCAACATCAACTACTGCATCATTATCAAATATATTTAAAGCATATACATTTATACCGATAATTTCTTTGCTGTTTCTGCAAGTAAAACCTCTCTTAGGAAGTCTTCTGTAAAGTGGCATCTGACCGCCTTCAAAGCCTGCCTTTCCGCCTGAACCAGAACGAGCGCCCTGACCTTTGTGACCTCTACCTGCTGTTTTACCGTTACCTGAAGCATGACCTCTACCTCTTCTCCAAGCCTTTGCGTTGGAACCTTCAGCTGGTCTTAATTCGCTTAAGTTCATTTTGTGGCACCTCCTAACAAATTATATTTCTTCAACCTTTACAAGATGGCTAACCTTAGCGATCATACCTCTTGTAGCAGCGTTGTCCTGCTGGATTACGCTTGAGTTTGTTTTCTTAAGGCCTAAAGCCTGAACGATTTTTTTATGTTTTGGAATAGATCCGATAGTGGATTTTACCAATGTGATTTTAATTTCAGCCATTGTTATTTTTCCTCCTTAACCTAAGATCTCTTCAACTGTTTTACCACGAAGTTTTGCAACCTTTTCAGGTGTTGTTACACTTGCAAGACCTGCAATTGTAGCGCTAACAACATTTCTCTTGTTGTTTGATCCTAATGATTTTGTTCTGATGTTACGGATACCAGCAAGTTCAAGAACCGCACGAGCTGGACCACCAGCGATAACACCTGTACCTTCAGGAGCTGGCATAAGTCTTACGCTTGCACTGCCGAATGTACCTGTTGTGCCATGATAAAGGCTATCTACATCGTTTCTTTCAACATAGATAAGGTTTTTCATAGCGTCTTCTTTACCTTTGCGGATAGCGTCTGGAATTTCAGATGCTTTACCAAGTCCGCAACCAACGTGACCGTTACCATCGCCTACAACAACAAGTGCTGCAAATCTGAATGTACGACCACCCTTAACAACCTTTGTTACACGGTTGATAGTAACAACTTTATCTTTAAGATCGAGTGTACTTGGATCGATTCTTTTCAACGTCTTTTCCTCCCTTGCTTAGAACTGTAAGCCAGCTTCTCTTGCAGCCTCTGCTAATGCTGCAACTTTACCATGATAAATGTAACCGCCACGGTCGAATACCGCTTCTGTAATACCTTTTTCAATAGCTTTTTTAGCAATAGCTTCGCCTACAGCCTGAGCTGCTTCGATGTTTGATGTTGATTCTAATTTACCTGCGATTTCAGCTTCCATAGTTGATGCAGCTGCAAGTGTAACACCTGCTACGTCATCAATAAGCTGAGCATACATGTGTTTGTTTGATCTAAACACAGCCAATCTAGGTGTCTGAGCAGTGCCGCTTACGTTATTACGAATTCTGTAATGACGTTTGATACGAGCTTCTGCACGTGATGGCTTATTAATCATTATATTCACGCCTTTCTTCAAAATTAGTCACTTTCCGATATAAGTATATCAACAAGAATTTATTACTTCCTTTACAAGAAACTTCCTAAGGAAGCTTCTTGCTTAAGGCCGTAATCATTTAGACTTATGGGTTAATTACTTCTTACCGGTCTTACCAACTTTACGTCTAATATGTTCATCAGAGTATTTAATACCCTTGCCTTTGTATGGTTCAGGTGGACGTTTTGTTCTGATTTCAGCTGCAAACTGTCCAACTTTTTCTTTATCGATACCTTTTACAGTAATCTTGTTCTGACCTTCAAGTACTGTTTCAATACCTTCTGGGTCAATCATTTCAACTGGGTGTGAGTAACCAAGTGTTAATGTAAGCTTGTTGCCGCTTTTAGCTGCTCTGTAACCTACACCATTTATTTCAAGAACTTTTTCATAGCCTTTTGTAACACCTTCAACCATGTTGAAAATAAGTGTTCTTGTTAAGCCGTGTAATGCTCTGTGTCTTTT
>CALWHO010000023.1 GCA_944380405.1 uncultured Lachnospiraceae bacterium | reverse complement strand
ACATAATCAGGGATTTTTGAAGCCATCTTTGTAGCTATAACGCTGTTGCAGCCGTGAGCGATGTTTGCGAAAGGACCACCGTGAATGAAAGCAGGTGTACCTTCAAGTGTCTGAACAAGGTTTGGTTTAAGAGCATCTTTAAGAAGAGCTGCCATAGCACCCTGAGCGTTAAGCTGACCGCATGTTACAGGTTCGCCTTTTCTGTTGTAAGCTACAACCATGTTAGCAAGCTTTTCTTTAAGTTCCATAATATCGTTTGAAAGGCAGAATGCAGCCATAACTTCTGAAGCAACTGTGATATCGAAACCATCCTGTCTTGTAACACCGTCGCCCTTGCCGCCAAGACCGTTAACGATGTTTCTAAGGTTTCTGTCGTTCATGTCTACAACTCTTCTCCAAACGATCTTGTTTGTGTCGATGTCAAGAGCGTTGCCCTGGTGAATGTGGTTGTCGAGCATAGCAGCAAGAAGGTTGTTAGCTGCACCGATTGCGTGGAAGTCACCTGTGAAGTGAAGGTTGATGTCTTCCATAGGAACAACCTGTGCATAGCCGCCGCCTGCAGCGCCACCTTTAACGCCGAATACTGGTCCAAGAGATGGTTCTCTTACAGCGATGATTGTTTTCTTGCCCATTTTGTTAAGAGCATCGCCAAGACCGATTGTTGTTGTTGTTTTACCTTCGCCAGCTGGTGTTGGGTTGATAGCTGTTACGAGGATAAGGTTGCCGTCTGCAGCATCCTTTAATTCATTCTGTAAATATCTGTAGTCAATTTTAGCTTTGTATTTGCCGTAGTTTTCTACATATTTATCAGGAATGTCAATTTTGTCAGCAATTTTATTGATTACCTGCATTTCAGCTCTCTGAGCTATTTCAATGTCTGTTAAAAATTCTGCCATTTGTCAATTACCTCCCATTAAAACTATATTTTTTGTATATGGCATATATCTAACCGCCTAAAGGCAGGTTATTATTTATTTAAGGTTTTCAATTCCTTCAATTACAGTGTTGTACTGGTGGTCTGTATCTGGGAATACGCGTTCATTACATTCTTTAACGTATGTATTATATGCATCAAGAATAGTTGTTCTAAGGTCAGCATATTTTTTAGCAAGCTTTGGAACCCAAGCGTTCATGCCAAGCATGTCCTGAGCAACAAGAACCTGCATATCGCATCCTGCACCAGCACCGATACCCATTGTAGGGATTGAAATTTTTTCTGTAATAACGTCTGCAAGCATTTTTGGAATACCTTCAAGAACAATCATAAATGCTCCTGCTTCTTCAACTGCTCTTGCATCGTCAAGAAGTTTCTGAGCTGCTTCAAGGCTCTTACCCTGTACTTTAAATCCACCCATAAGTGCTGATGTCTGTGGTGTAAGACCGATATGAGCACATACAGGAATACCCGCTTTTACAATAGCTTTAATTACAGGAGCCATGTCTGCTCCACCTTCAAGTTTAACACAGTCACATCCGCCTTCTGCAAAAATTCTGTTTGCATTTCTAACAGCGTCTGCTAAGTCAACATTGTAAGAACCAAAAGGCATATCACCAATTACAAATGTATTTGGAGCACCCTTTACAACAGTTTTTGTATGATAAATGATGTCATCTACTGTAACACCAACTGTTCCTGAATATCCAAGCATTGTCATACCCATTGAGTCGCCAACAAGAATCATATCAATGTCGCTTTCGTCAACAAGTTTTGCATTTGTGTAGTCGTAGCAGGTAATCATAGTCATTACCTTGTCTCCGCCTTTTGATGCCATAATTTCTGGTACTGTTGTTTTTTTCTTCATACTTAAAGCCCCCTTCAAAAGCTAAATGTAAAATGTTCTACAAATATATATTTATAGCAAGAACCATACCAAAATATAAAAATTCTGTAAGTATAATTCTTTTTTTGATAAAGCTGATAAACAAATGCAGCAAAATCAAATAAAAAATATATATAATTAACGTAAAATACATTTTTTAACAGGCTTAAAAATCATATCGAAAAAACAATCTAACGTTTAAATTTGTTTTGCAAACGTAACGTTTAAACATATTTTAACACAGGCATATTATTCTGTAAATAAACATATTAAAATTTGTTCTACAAATTTGTTTTTTTATTTTAAATAAAATACTTTTTAAAACAAAAAAATGCCGCAAAACACAGCATAAAACAATGTTTTACGGCTTTTTTTATAATTATTTATCAATAGGCTTCATTGTTGGGAATATAATAGCATCTCTTATAGATACAGCTCCTGTAAGAAGCATTACAAATCTGTCGATACCTACGCCAAGACCGCCTGTTGGAGGCATACCATATTCCATAGCAAGCATAAAGTCCTCATCAATAAGGTTAGCCTCATCGTCACCCATTTCACGCATTTTAGCCTGATGGTCAAATCTTGCTCTCTGGTCGATTGGGTCATTAAGCTCTGAATATGCGTTTCCGTATTCACGGCCTACAATGAAAAGCTCAAATCTTTCTGTAAGTTCTGGCTTATCTGGTTTTCTCTTTGTAAGAGGAGAAACCTCAACAGGGTAGTCCATAATAAATGTAGGCTGAATAAGGTTCTTTTCAACAAATTCTTCAAAGAAAAGGTTAAGTATATCGCCTTTAGCGTGTCTTTCTTCAAATTCAACGCCTTTTTCTTTAGCGATTTTCTTAGCTTCTTCTGTGTCTTTAATTTCGTCAAAGTCAACACCGCTATACTGTTTAACAGCTTCTGTCATAGTAATTCTTGCAAATGGCTTGCCAAGGTCTATGTCATAACCGCCATAGTTAACAGTAGTTGTGCCGTTTACCTTCTGGCATACTGTTCTGAAAAGCTCTTCAGTAATATCCATCATGCCATGGTAGTCTGTAAATGCCTGATAAAGCTCCATAAGTGTAAACTCTGGGTTATGTCTTATGTCGATACCTTCGTTTCTGAATACTCTACCGATTTCGTATACTCTTTCAAGACCGCCTACAATAAGACGTTTTAAAGGAAGCTCAAGAGCTATACGGCAGTACATGTCTATATCAAGGGCATTATGATGTGTAATGAAAGGTCTTGCAGAAGCACCGCCTGGTATTGTCTGAAGCGTAGGTGTTTCAACTTCAAGGAAGCCCTTTGCATCAAGGAAGTTACGAATTTCTCTTATTATAGCACTTCTCTTAAGGAATACATCTTTAACTTCTGGATTTACAATAAGGTCAACATATCTCTGGCGATATCTAAGTTCCTGATCCTTAAGACCATGGAATTTTTCTGGAAGTATCTGAAGGCTCTTTGAAAGAAGCACAACTTCTGAAGCATGGATTGAAATTTCGCCCATTTTTGTTTTAAATACGATACCTTTGATACCTAAAATATCACCAATATCGTATTTTTTGAAGTCTGCATAGCTTTCTTCGCCAATATCGTTACGGCTTACATAGCACTGGATATTACCGTTTCTGTCCTGTACGTTGCAAAAGCTTGCCTTACCCATAACTCTTTTAGCCATAAGTCTGCCACCGATTACAACTTCTTTGCCTTCATAGCCTTCGTAGTCATTTTTAATATCTGAAGAATGTGTATCAACAGGGTATTTTACAATTTTGAAAGGGTCTTTGCCTTCGTTCTGAAGTTTTTCAAGCTTTTCTCTTCTTACCTTTAAAAGCTCGTTTAACTCTTCCTTGCTGATTACAACCTCTTCCATGTTTTCATTTGTATTTTCAGCCACTTCTATTTCTCTCCTTACTTTGTTATCTCTAAAACCTTAAACACAATATCTCCGTCAGGAGCAGTAATTGTAACCTCTTCACCAACTGTATGACCTAAAAGGCCCTTTCCAACAGGTGATTCGTTTGAAATTCTGCCTTCCATAGGGTCTGCTTCTGCAGAACCAACAATTGAATATTCAACTTCTTCGTCAAATTCTTTGTCGTAAAGTTTAACTTTACATCCAACGCTTATTTTGTCTGAGCTTAATTCTTCTTCGTCAATTACTTCTGCATTACGAAGCATTTTTTCAAGAAGTACAATTCTTGCTTCAATTTCAGCCTGTTCTTCTTTAGCTGCATCGTATTCTGCGTTTTCTGAAAGGTCACCCTGACCTCTTGCTTCTTTAATCTTTTCAGCCACTTCTTTTCTGCGGACTGTTTTTAATTCTTCAAGTTCCTCTTCTCTTTTCTTGAGACCTTCATATGTTA
>CALWHO010000022.1 GCA_944380405.1 uncultured Lachnospiraceae bacterium | reverse complement strand
ATTCCTGTTTCTGTTCTTCTGTACCAAATTCGTTGATACAAGCGCAGCCAAGTGATGTGTGAACAGAAATTGTGATACCTGTTGAACCGTCAATTTTTGATACCTCTTCCATACAAAGTGTGTATGTAAGGTTGTCTGCACCAGCACCGCCGTATTCCTTGCCATAAGGGATACCAAACATGTGGCACTTCTGCATTTTAGCAACGAGGTCTAATGAATATTCTTCAGCTTCGTCCATATCTCTTGCGATAGGTCTGATCTCGTTTTCTGCAAAATTGTGGAATAATTCTTTTGCAAGTGTCTGTGCTTTTGTTAATTTAAAGTCCATTTACAAACTCCTCCTGTAAGAAAATATTGTTTAACAGCCTTAGCGCCGTCTGCATGGCTGTTTTAAACTGGTTTTTAAGCTGCTTTGCCAAAAACCGAATAATAAAACTTATATCTTTTTTATCTCCCGCAAAAATATTTCGCACGCAAAGTATTAGCGGAAATTTTAACACACCATTATAAACGCTGTGTTAAATTAAAGACAAAATTTTATTTTTCACTTTCTGGCATTTCTATGGGTATTGCTTTTTTAAACATACTACCCCCACCCATAGCAACATTAATCCATATTCTTATGTTATAACCTCGTGACGCTATTGTCAACAGTAAAATCCTGCTATATTGTCATTTTTTATACAATTTAGACAGTTTGCACAATTAATATTAAATCCATAAAGGCAAGTTATCTGTATAAAAAATAACATTATTAATCATCTGACAAATTTTTGTTGATTAAATAGGTGTTTAAGGCTTCCAAATAATTAATTATGCTGTTTTTTTCAATAAAAACCTCGTACCTTTTTTCAAAAGCACTATAAGGAATTGATTTTCTGCCGCCATTTTCGGCACCATCATAGTATTTTTTAAGCACCTCAACAGGCAGAAAATAATACTCGCCATAAAGTGAAAAATGCACCAGCAAAAATGCCGCTCCATTTTGCCTGTTAAAATCCTCCATAAATTCTATCTGATGACGGTGTATGTTCTGTATGGGCAGGCTTTTTTGCCCTGTTTCCTTTGCATCAAAGCAAATGGCTATGCCTTGAGCAACACCCATGTAGTCAACTGTTGACTGCTTGTCGAAATACGCAAGTGTTATCCTTTTTGATTCATCAAGCTTAACAGGTGTTATGGGCGTAGGTATTTTCTGAACTACAGCAAGACCATTTTTCCTGTAAGCCTCATTTGTAAAGTTTATTATTTCCTCAAAGGCACTGCCTCTAAGACCTCTTGAATTCCAGTATCCCATTTAAAAAATCACCTTTTGTTTTCGTCAATTATGTCTATGGCTTTTTCTGCTGCATCTTTTAAAAGAGGGCTTTCGCTTTTTAAAAAAGGCGTTATTAATTCTTTTGCTTTTTCAGAGTCATAGCTTGCAGCAGCTGCAATAGCATTTCGCTTTATTACAGAGCTTCCTCTCCAAAATAATGCCGTATGTCCATATATTTTTTTAAACTCAGACTTTGAAAGAGAAAGTATAAATTCAATTTCAGGCATATACTCTTTTGTTTCACCTTTAAATATAATACTTTCTTTGTTTAATGGACATACCATCTGACACCTGTCACAGCCATATATGCTTTTGTTTAAAGAAAGCATTTCTTCTTTTGTAAGAGGTCTTTTAAGCTGTGTAAGGTATGAAATGCATTTTTCCATATTAAAGCCATTTTCACTTAATGCACCAGTTGGGCATACAGTTATGCATTTTCCGCAGGAAGTGCAAGGGTTTATTTTTTCTGCCTTTTTGTCAAAGTCTATGGTTGTAATCATGTACCCTATAAATACGGCACTGCCACCTGTTTTTGTAACTATTGAGCCGTTCTGCCCATAGCCGCCTATGCCACACATTTTGGCAACATCTCTGTCGCTTAAAGGCCCTGTGTCAGAAAATACTCCATACTGAAAATCAAATTCTTTTTTAAGCTCAATAGCCAGTTTCTCCAATATATACGTCATTTCTTTGTGATAGTCTTCACCAACAGCACCTGCCGATATAAAGCACGGCATTTCGCTTTTTGGGGAGAAATCAAATCTTTTGTTATAGCTTTTGGCTATGGCTATAATTGACTTGGCATTTTCAACTGTATAAGATGGATATATTCTTTTTTCAATGTCGTCTTTTATAAAACCCTTTAACTTTCCCATTGATTTAGAATATATGTCCCTCATATGTTCAAAGTTTTCAGCCTTTGAAATACCTATGTCGTCTATGTTATTTTCTTTGGCAAATTTATAAAGTATTTCCTGTATCTCCATATATTTCTCTAAGCCTTGTTATTGTTACAAACTCTATGCCCTTATTCTTAAGCTCTGCCGCTGTTTCTTTAAGCGCCTGCACTGTCACTTTGCCGCCTTCAGGTCCCACATGACCTATGGCAACAGCATAGCCATTTTTAAGGGCAATATCTCCTGTTTTTATTATGTTTTCCTTAATTTTACTTATGTCGTCTGTGCTGTCTAAAAAAACATCTCTTTCAAAAAATGTAATTCCTTTTTGGCTGCAAATTTTTTCTCCAACAGACTTAGGCGTAGTTACGCTGTCTACAAAAACCATGTTGTTTTCACATAAAACTTCTGCAACTATACTAAAGCACCTTTCGCTTTCCATGATAGCAGAACCCATATGGTTGTTCAACCCTGAAGCTTTTCCAACTATGGCTATGGCTTCCTCTGTAATAGAGCGAATCTCACTTTCTGTTAAAGAAGTAAATACCCCCTTATCTCCTACCCATTCTTTTTTGCCTGTAAGGCTTTCCATAGGCATATGTATAATGATGTCTTTTCCAGCATTTTCTACTTTTTGTGCGTCTTCCTGTGCTTTTGGGCTAAAAGGCATTATGGCAGCTGTAAAAGGAATATCAAGGTCAAGCATTTCATCAGTGCCTTCACCGCCATATCCAAAATCGTCAATTATAATAGCCACATAGCTTTTTGTTTCGCCTGTCTGGAAAACGCTTATTGTTTTTCCTCCATTTATTACCGAAACAATACATACAGCCAAAAACGCCAGTATAACCGTAACTTTGTTTATCATTTTTTCTGCTCCAAAAAATATATTTATTAAAATATATTTCTTTGGAGTGATAAAAATGCCATAAAAAAAGACAGGCTTTAAAATTTAACAATTTTAGTTGCCTGCTTAAAACTACAAATTCAATATTTTTATAAGTAAAATGTAGCAGAAGGGTTTGGGAAACAATTAGTCAGTAAGTTTGCTTACGCAAACTCCAGCCACAAGTGGCTGTCCACCCATCTTGGCGGTACCAAGTTTCCCAAATTTAATCCGCATTAAAGCACAGCAAAGAAGTGCTGACAGCGAAGCTGGTTTTGTGTAAACAAAATGCTGAAAATAACCCGATGGAACTTAGCACCCGCAAAGATGTGCGGGTCAGCGAAGCTGACTTTTCGAAGAAAAGTGCTGACTATATTTTTTATACTTCTGTCTGCTCGTTCAAGCCTTGAATGAAATGAGGCTTGAACGAAAGGGTTGTCGACTTTGTCGACACCCTAATTATATTTCAATAAGTTCCATTTCCTCAAAAGCCTTTTCAAGTATCTCGTCAATCCTTTCAAGTCTTGATTCAATTTTGTTTATAACACTTGTCTTTGGTCTTGTTTCAGGATGCTTTGCAACAAATATTGTGCAGCAGTCCTCATAAGGAAGTATTGAAGTTTCAAATGTGCCTATTTTTCTTGCTATGTCTATAATCTCCTGTTTGTCCATACCTGCAAGAGGTCTTAAAACAGGCATATTGCATACGGCACTTATGGCATTAAGACCCTGCATAGTCTGGCTTGCCACCTGACCTACGCTATCGCCTGTAACAAGTCCGTCAGCGTGTTCTTTAAGGGCAATTTTTTCTGCCACTTTCATCATGGCTCTTTTAAGGAATATTGTAAGCTTGTCTTCTGGCACGCTTTCAAGTAAATAAAGCTGAAGCTCTGTAAAATGTACCACATAAAGCTTCATGCCGCCTGTAAAGCGTGAAACTATCCTTGCTAAATCCTCAACTTTCTGCTTTGCTCTTTCACCTGTGTATGGTGGTGAATGGAAATAAACAGCACTTACTTCAACGCCTCTTTTTGCCATAAGCCATGCAGCTACTGGGCTGTCTATGCCGCCTGATAAAAGAGCCACAGCCTTTCCTGATGAGCCATAAGGCAAACCGCCATATCCCATTATATAATGAGAATAAATATAGGCATCATTTCTAAGCTCTATAGTAAGCACTACATCAGGATTATGAACATCAACAGATAAGTTATCCATGTTTTCAAATATGTGCTCTCCAACAATGGCAGAAACTTCATTTGAGACAATGGGGTACTGCTTGTTGCTTCTTTTTGTAAGAACTTTAAATGACTGCTCTTTGTCGCCGAAAAACTCTTTCATGTGCTTAAGAGAAGCCTCTTTAATGTTATCAATGCTCTGGTCTGTAACCTTTATACCTGGAGCAACGCCAAGAATACCAAATATACATAAAACCCTTGGTATAATTGTGTCAAATTCAGCCTTTGTTTCGCCTCTTGCTTCAACAATAAGACGCCCCTGCTCCTTAACAACATAAAAGTCACCGTATTCGTCTATATTTTTTCGTATGGAGTCCACAAGACGGTTTACAAAAAGCTTTCTGTTGTTACCTCTCATGGCTATTTCACCATATTTAACTATAAGTACTTTTTCTTCCATATATTTTCTCCGATTATCTTTTCCTGTTAAACCTTCTTAAAAATGGTACTGTTTCTTTTAAAGCCTCTACGCATATATCGGCTTCTTCAAGGGTATTAAATCTTGAAAAACTAAATCTAATAGAGCCTTGTATATCATCATCTTCAAGACCTAAAGCACCTAAAACAGAGCTTTGTACTTTTTTTCTGCTGTTACATGCAGAACCTGCTGAAACAACAACATTCTTTTCTTCAAGGGCATGAAGAAGAACTTCGCTTCTTAAGTTTTTAAAGCCAATATTAAGTACATATGGACTTGACTTTTCTATGGTGTCGCCATTTATAAATGTGTCTTCAATTTCATTTAAAACTCTGTTGGCTATACGCTTTTTAATTTCAAATACATATTTGTTTGTTTCTTCAAGATTTTTGTAGCTTTCTTCTGCTGCTACTGCCATAGCTGCTGCACCTGCTGCATTTTCAGTTCCGGGCCTCATATTATTCTGCTGACCACCGCCATAAAGGACAGGCTTTACGTTTACGCCTTTTTTCATGTAGAAGAAGCCAACACCCTTTGGCCCATTAAACTTATGAGCACTTACAGAAAGCATATCACACTTAAACTTTTTAACATCTATTCTGTATTTGCCAAAAGCCTGAACGGCATCTATATGAAAAAGAGTATTGATGTTTTTCTCTTTTATAGCTTTGCCTATTTCTTCGGCATTTTGAATAGTGCCTATTTCGTTATTTATAAGTATTATACTTACAAGTATTGTGTCTTCTCTTACGGCATTTTTAAGTTCTTCTATGTTTATATAGCCTTTTTCGTCAACAGGCAGAAATGTTACTTCATAGCCTTCTTCTTCCAATACCTTAAAAGGCATTGAAACTGCCGGATGCTCTATAACAGTTGTTATAATGTGCTTGCCACGTCTTTTAAGACCTTTTGCTGTGCCAAATATTGCCCAGTTATCGCCTTCTGTACCGCCTGATGTAAAATATATTTCTTTTTCGTCTGCATTTATAAGTTTTGAAATTGTTTTTGCGGAAGACTTTAAAATATTGTCTGCTTCCATGCCCATAACACTTGATGCTCCAGGGTTTGCGTAATAGTCTGTCATTACCTCAACCATTTTCTGGGCAGCTTCTGGAAGTATTTTAGTACTTGCCGCATTATCAAAATAAACTTTCATTTTTTACCCGCCTTACTATATCAGCCAAGCTCGTATAAAAGCACTGCTGATGCTACAATTCCTGCTGTTTCTGTTCTTAATATTCTTCTGCCTAATGTAACAGACATAATGCCTTCTGAAACAGCCTTTTCTATCTCGTTTTTTGAAAAACCGCCTTCTGGCCCTATAAATATACCAATGGATTTCCCTTCAAAGCCTTTGGCAAACTCCTTAATTCCTCTTTCTTCCTCAAGCTCATAAGGAATTATTGCACCATCAAGAGCTTTTGCCATTTTTATTGCTTCGTCAAATGACACAACGTCCTTTACCTCTGGTATAATGCCTCTGCCACTTTGCTTTGCTGCTGACTCAGCTATTTTCTGCCATCTTTCAACCTTTTTGGCACTCTTATTTTTGTCTATTTTAACTACTGCCCTTTCAGTTGAAACAGGCACATATTGGCATACACCTATTTCTGTGCATTTTTGAATTATAAGCTCCATTTTGTCAGCCTTTGGCAGTGCCTGAAAAAGAGTTATTTTTGTCTGTGCCTCGGCTTTACATTCTTCTTTTGACTCTATTTTTGCAATAACTTTCTGCTTTTCGATTTCTGTTATAACACAATCGTAGTCGTTATTATAGCCGTCACATACAGTTATTTTTTCGCCTATCTTTGCCCTTAAAACAGTTCCTATGTGCTTTGCGTCTTCGCCTGTTATTTCTATTTCATTTTCTTTAACAGCGTCAGGAGTTACAAAATATTTAGGCATATCTTCTCACCCCTTATAACGGCTTGCCACAGCACACCAGCCTTTTCTTTCCTTTGTTTCCAAAACTTCAAAATTGTTTTCTTTAAGGGCATTTAATACGTCATCAAGTCTTTCGTCAATAATACCTGAACATATAAAATATCCCTTATCTTTAACAAAGTTAGGCACCATTGGAGAAAGTGCACAAATTACGTCAGCAACAATATTTGCTTCTACAACGTCGTATTTTTTGCCGCTGTATTTTTCAAAAAGATTTTCATCATCAAGTATGTTTCCTGCCACAACTTCATACTTTTCTTTTGGTATGTCGTTCATTGTGGCATTTTCAGTTACTATTTCAACTGCGTTAGGGTCAATATCAACCATGTCTGCATAGCCTGCACCAAGAAGTATTGAAGCTATGCCAAGTATACCGCTGCCACAGCCAATATCAAGAACCTTGTCGCCTTCTTTAACGTAGTTTTCAATATGCTCTATACAGCATTGAGTTGTTTCATGAGTACCTGTACCAAATATATGACCTGGGTCAATTTTAAGTATAACCTTGTCTGTTTCTTCTGTAAGCTCTTCCCAGCTTGGCTTAATCATTATTTTTTCACCAACTGGCATAGGCTTAAAGTATTTTTTCCAGTTGTTAGCCCAGTCTTCTTCTTTTACGTTTTTCATTTCAAGAGTAAGAGAGCCAAGGTCAAAATCTTTTTCTGTTTCTTTTAAGTGTATAAGACCGCTTTTTACAGCAGAAAGTATTTCAAGACCGTTCATGTTGTCTGTAACAAAAAATGTAATACCTGTTTTAAGGTTATTTTTTTCTTCTACAAGCTCGTCTGCAACATAGTCCCAGTCACGGTCAGGGTTTTCAAGAAATTCCTTAAAATCCCTTTCGTCTTCAATCATAAGACCTGTTATGCCGCAGCTATATATAAGACCGCTTACTATTTCAAGACCTTCTATTGATGTTTCAACAAATACTTCTATCCAGTCCATTTAATATTTGCCTCCTTTAAAAATCCCCTTTATTCCATACTTGTCTAATATTTTATAATAATATATGAAATACTATTTGGCAACAGATTGTCTTTTCATAGACTGATATAATTTCTTTTTTTCTTCTGAAATCCTGCTGGACTCCCTTGCTTTTTGAAGTGCTTTATTATGTGTAAAGTCAGAAAGTATGTTTTTATTTAAAAATTCAATTGTCTTATCCTCAAATTTTACAAGGCACACGCTTATTGCCCAGGCAAGAGCCATATTAACATAGTATTTGCCTTCTTTTACATTTGAAAATATCTCCAGCACACTATCTATGTATTCAGTATTTATAAATTTTCCCATAAGAAGCACTATGCCAACTCTTGATGTAAATTCATCATCTGAAAGTGCTTTTTCAGCGGCAAATTTAAAAAGTGTATCTTCTTCGCCTTTTTTTACTTTAAATGCAGCACAGACCATATCACATACAGCCCAGTTATCTATAAGGGGTATAAACTCATCAAAAAATTGGAGCTTTTCCTCTGTGTCCGTTTTTGCCATGGCTATTGAAAGACCTTTTATCATTCGCTCCTCATATATGCCGTGGTCAGGTGTTTTAGCAAAATCTCTCCAGTCATTTTTTGCAATCTGGGCAGATATTTTTTTCATAACTGGACCTCTTACACCCAATAAGTTTTCAATTCCCGGTATAAGTTTCATTTGAAAAGCCTTGTATTTTTCGTCAGAGTTTTCAATAAGCACTTCTTTAAACTGCAAAAACCTTTCTTCCCTCCACATAATACCCACTCCTTTTTTTAAGCCAAATTCATAACATTTATAAGTAAAAGCCATACAAGTCCATAGTATGAAATAACTGCCACAAGGTCGTTAACTGTTGTAATAAGCGGACCTGAAGCAACGGCTGGGTCTATTTTAACGCTTTTAAAAAATATTGGTATAATAGTTCCCGTAAATGAAGAAATCATCATTGCAACCATAAGAGAAACTCCTATGCAGCCTGAAACAGCATAAGCAAAGTTAATTTCCTTTGACTTAAATAACCAAATATATAATCCTATTGAAACAAAAGCCAATGCTCCCAAAAGCAGTCCATTTGAAAAACCAACCTTTGTTTCTTTTATTATAAGGCCTAAAAGCTCTTTTTTGTTAAGATTTTCGTCTGTAAGAACTCTTATTGTTACAGCAAGTGACTGTGTGCCAACATTTCCTGCCATATCAAGTATAAGTGACTGGAAGCAAACAACAATTGCAAGCTGTGACACAACTCCTTCAAATATACCTACAACAGAGGAAACTACAAGACCTAAACCAAGAAGCACTATAAGCCAAGGCACTCTTTTTTTCATGCTTTCAAAAAGAGTTTCGTTTAAATCCTCCTCGGCAGTAAGACCTGCCAGCTTTGCATAGTCTTCGCCCATTTCGTCATCAATAAGCTCCATAATATCCTCAAATGTTATAACGCCTATAATATGCCTTTTTTCATCAAGGACAGGAAATGAATCCTCATAATAGTCCTTAATGGCATTTATGCACTGGTCTGTTTTTTCATCGCCATATATAAATGGGTATGATGTAACTATAATGTCATCAAAATTATCTTTTTCCCTTGCCAAAATAAGGTCTTTAAGGTCTACTGCTCCATAATATGTGTCGTTTTCGTCAACGGCATATATTGTTGATATATTGTCGTTTTCTGCTGCCTGTGACACAAGGGCTTTCATAGCCTGCTTTATAGTTGAGTTTTTGTTTACCTTTATAAAGTTTGTTGTAATAAGACTTCCCACTTCATCATCATCAAATGACTTAATAAGGCTGATGTCCTCTTTTGCGTCTTCATTCATAAGAGAAATAAGGCTTTTTCTCTTGTCATCATCCATTTTTTCAAGAACGTCAACGGCATCATCTGCATCCATTGTTTCAATAATGTGTGACGCCTTAACATTATCCATTTCGTCAATAAAAGGCTCTGCATCGTCTGCATAAGAAAGTATCTCTGAAAGCTTTTCTTCGTCTAAAGCCTTGTATATACGGCTTCTTTCGTCTTTACTTAAAAGCTCAAAAACTTCAGCAATGTCGTTTTCATGGAAATCGTCTATTTTTTCTTTTAATTCTTGGTCAGTAACTGAATTTTTTAATATTTCGGCTAATTTAGCGTAAATTTCTTCTCTAATTGCAACATTTACTTTTTCCTGTCTTATTATGTTTTTCATTTCTTTGCCCTCCTTAAATTTTAAGGCACAAAAAAAGTGCCCGTTTTTATTTAACGAGCACTACAAAAAACACCAACGCAAATAAAGCCTTTAAAAAATATATTTTAAGGCATAACAAATAAAGGTAGCGTTTTTATAGTACCCGTATCTACTGTGATAACTACTACTTTGACCATTATCCATTATGCCCACCTCACTTTTCTAAAAAAATAAAAAAACCTTGTCATAGCTTAAACCATGACAAGGATTGAATTTAAAAAATATTGTCATCGTTCAAGCTTTAGCTTCACAGGGCAATGAAATCGCGTTATTCTATGCCTTACATACGACATAGACTGCTCTAACCTGCCTTTTACTGTCTCCATTAAAAAGCGGCAGCGACCCGTATCCCTGTGGTAGCCTCACCTACCAATTCATATTACTTTTATAGGGTAACATCAAAAATGCACTTGTGTCAAGGCTTAAAACCTCATTGTAAGAGAAATTCTCTTTTTTTCAATATCAACACTTAAAACCTTAACATCAACAATATCACCAACTTTAAGAACTTCAAGAGGGTGCTTTATAAATTTATCTGTAATCTGGGAAATATGCACCAAACCATCCTGATGTACGCCTATATCAACAAATACGCCAAAATCAATTACATTTCTTACAGTACCCTTTAAAACCATGCCTTCTTTGAGGTCTGTCATTTCAAGCACATCTGTTCTTAAAACTGGCTTTGGCATATCATCACGAGGGTCACGACCTGGCTTTTCAATGTCGTTTATAATGTCCTCAAGGGTATATACGCCTATTCCAAGTGTTTTGGCTGTTTCTTCCATGTTACCTATTTTATTTTTAATGCCTTTTACATTTTTGTTTTTAAGGTCATCTTTTGTAAAGCCTGTTATTTTAAGAAGCTCCTGGGCAGCTTTATAGCTTTCAGGGTGAACGCCTGTGTTATCAAAAGCCTCTTTGCTTTCTGAAATCCTTAAAAATCCTGCACACTGCTCAAAAGCCTTAGGGCCTAATTTTGAAACATTAAGAAGCTCTTTTCTTGATAAAAACTTGCCCTTTTCCTCTCTGTAGGAAACTATGTTTTTGCTTACGACAGGAGAAATGCCTGCTACATAGCTTAAAAGTGGTGCTGATGCAGTATTTAAATCAACTCCAACCTTGTTTACACAGTCCTCAACTACGCCTTTTAATGTTTCACTAAGGCGTTTTTTGTTCATGTCATGCTGATACTGTCCTACGCCTATTGACTCAGGGTCTATTTTAACAAGCTCTGCCAAAGGGTCTTGAAGTCTTCTTCCTATGGATACGGCACTTCTAAGTGAAACGTCGTAGTCTGGGAACTCCTCAGCTCCTAATTTTGACGCCGAATATACGCTGGCTCCTGCTTCATTTACAATTACATAGCTTACATTTTTTTCACATTCTTTAATAAGCTCTGCAACAAAGCCTTCTGTTTCTCTTGAAGCTGTGCCGTTACCTATTGATATAACATCAACGTCATATTTATCTATAAGGCTTATAACCTTTTTCTTAGCCTCTTCCACCTTGTTTTGAGGCGGTGTTGGATAAATTACGCAAGTTTCAAGGGGCTTACCAGTCTTGTCCACTACTGCCGTTTTGCAGCCTGTTCTATATGCAGGGTCTATGGCAAGAACTGTTTTATCCTTAATAGGCGGCTGCATAAGAAGCTGTTTTAAGTTTTTACCAAATACGTCAATGGCTTTTTCTTCTGCTGTTTCTGTAATTTCGTTTCGTATTTCCCTTTCAACAGATGGCAGTATAAGCCTTTTAATACTGTCTTTAATTATTTCGCCTAAAAGTTCTTCAAAAGGACTGTTTTTGTCTATAACATCCTTTGACACAAGTAAAAATATTTTTTCATTGTCACATTCTACTTTAACAGTCAAAAAGCCCTCTTTTTCGCCTCTGTTTACTGCCAGAACTCTATGAGGAGCTATTTTTTTGATATTTTCGCTGTAGTCGTAATACATTTCATATACACTCTTTGTATTTTCGTCTACTGCCTTCGTAATTATAGACCCGTTTTTAAATATTTCGTTTCGTATAGTTTTCCTTATTTGGGCATTATCGCTTATATCTTCTGCCACAATATCCATAGCACCCTGAAGGGCTTCTTCTGCCGATAAAACGCCTTTTTCTTCGTTTATAAACTTTTGGGCATACTTATAAATATCAATTTTTTCTTTCTGGGCGAGAATAACATCTGCCAGCTTTCCAAGACCTTTTTCTTTTGCCACAGACGCCCTTGTTTTACGCTTTGGTCTAAAGGGTCTATATATATCATCAGCTTCCGTAATAGTTACGGCATTATCAAGGGCTTTTTTAATTTCGTCAGTAAGATTCCCCTGTTCCAAAAGAGATTCTTCTATCTGTTTTTTCTTTTCCTCAAGGTTTCTAAGATAAGTAAGTCTTTCGCTTATACTTCTTAAAACCTGGTCATCAAGTGAGCCTGTAAGCTCTTTTCTGTATCTGGCTATAAAAGGAATTGTGTTGCCTTCGTCTATAAGCTTAATTGTATTTTCAATTTGAGTTTTGTTTACACTAAATTCCTGCTGTAATATTTTAACTATGTCCATATATTTCACCTCTGAATAATACAATATCATACCCCTATGGGCTAAGCAATTTTAAAAAGGCAAAATTATTTGTCATTTTTTTCAATTACGCCATGCTCCTGCTCAAACTTTTCAATGCACTTTCTTATTAGATATAAAATCTGTCCATTTGCAGAACGTCCTTCATATTTGCTTATATAATGGAGCTTTCTGTGGGTTTCATCATCTATACGTATTCCAAGATGTTTATTTTTTTCCATAACAGCACCTCAAAAAGATATTTTTAAGTACATATTAAGTATGATTTGTTGTATAATGTTTAATATGTACTTATAGTAAGTACACTAAATTTGTGAGGTGAAAGTATATGATAACAGCCATTGTAGGTTCAAGAAGCATTGTTGTTAAAAACATAGAAAACTATATTCCAAAAGAAACTTCAATTATAATTTCAGGCGGTGCAAAAGGCATTGATACCTGTGCCAGAGAATATGCCCAAAAAAACAATATAGAATTTTTGGAAATTCTCCCTGAATATTCAATATACGGAAAAGCTGCACCTATAAGAAGAAATGACGAAATAGTTAAAAAAAGTGACATTGTATTAGCTTTTTGGGATGGAAAAAGTAAAGGAACAAAATATGTAATAAGCTTATGCAAAAAGCAAAATAAAAACATAGAGGTCTATATATACGACAGCAATAAAGATACATATAATCATTTATAATATAATTAATTTCTAAAATTAATTTATGCATAAAAGCCTCCTGTGCTAAAAAAGCACAGGAGGCTTTATTTACTTACTTATTAAGTTTTAAAGTCCAAACTGGTCTTTTACAAATCTTAAAGCAGCCTGAGCAGCAAATTCGCCCTGATTGCCATGTGTTGAAGATGTTGTACCAAACATATAAGCTTCTACGCCATATTTTGTAAGGGCTTCAAAAAGTCTGTAGCTCTGTTCTGGTGCAACTCTGTGGTCTTTTCCACCTTGAAGAATTACAAATGGGCAGTCGTTTTTGTCTATAAAGTTAAGTGGGCATGAAAGGTATGCTCTGTGGAGTGCATCCTGATATGGTGAGTCAGGATTTACATAAGGGCTGCCTGGGTTACCAAGGTTTGCTCTTAATACGTCAAGACCTTCGCCTTCGCCATTAAATCCAAGAAGCTGTGCTCTTGAAGATTCAGGAGCATCTGCCTGTTTGTACATTTCAAGTGGATCAATAATGTATGGTCTTACATACTGATCTGGAGCAAGCTGTAAAATGTCTGTCATACCATAGTAGTCTACAACTGCTGTTGGTTTTGATGAATATTCAAGGTTACCGCCTACTGTACCTTCAAGTTCCTCAACACCGTCTGTTACACCAAGAAGGTTTGCAAGGTGTCCGCCTGCTGACTGTCCCCAAACAATAATTCTGTCAGGGTCAATATTGAATTTTTCAGCATT
>CALWHO010000021.1 GCA_944380405.1 uncultured Lachnospiraceae bacterium | reverse complement strand
AGCATTTTGCTTACGCAAAACCAGCTTCGCTGTCAGCACTTCTTTGCTGTGCTTTACTGCGGATTCCAGTTGGAGAACTTGGTACCGCCAAGATGGGCGGACAGCTGCTTGCAGCTGGAGTTTGCTTTAGCAAACTTACTGACAAGTCGTTCCCCAAACCCTTCCGCTGCTGATATAATTTTAAAAAAGAGATTTTTTATAATATTAGGGCTGCCTTTTAAGGCAGCTTTTTTTATGTCTTGACAATAGTACGAAATCGCACTAAAATTATAGTGCGAAATCGTACTAATTGGAGGTGCAGTATGAATAGACAAATTGTAAAGGAGCAGCTTGAGAAAATAAATTCAACTATAAACAAAATAGAAGCCTTATATGGAGAAATGGGCAAAAAATACGGACTTAACTATAACGCACTTATGGTGCTTTATTCCATTGACGGTATTGAAAAATGTACTCAAAAACAAATTGCTGACATGTGGCATTTGCCAAAGTCAACAGTACACAGCATATTCAGGGATTTTGAGAAAAAAGGCTATGTAATTATTGAGCCTGATGATAAAAATAAAAAAGAAAAAATAATTGTATTTACTGAAGAAGGCAAAGAGTATAAAAATAGAGTTCTTTCGGAAATTAAAGAGATAGAATATGCCGTTATTGAGGCAATAGGAGAAGATGTAACAAATCAGCTTCTTTCGTCAAATGAAGCATTTTATAAGGCGTTAAAAAACGAGGTTGATAAAAATGAGTAATTCATTAGGCAAAAACTTTACATTTGGAACACTTTTAAAATTTGCTTTTCCAAACATTGTTATGATGCTTGTGCTGTCACTTTATACAGTTGTAGATGGCACATTTGTTTCAAGATATGCAGGTACAACTGCTCTTTCGTCAATAAATATGTTTTATCCGGCAATAGGCTTTATGCTTGGTCTTGGAATAATGGTATCTTCTGGAGGCAGTGCCGTAATAGCTGCAAAAATGGGTGAAGGTGACAACGATGGAGCAAGACAAAGCTTTACACTTCTTGTTATAACAGAGGCAGTAATGGGACTTTTGGTGCTTATTTTGGGAACGGTGTTTACAGACGAAATAATACACTTTTTAGGTGCATCAAAGGCACAGTTTCAAATGAGCAGGGACTATGGAAAAATATATTTCATTTTTGCACCGGCTTTCTTTTTGCAGACAGGATATCAGATGTTTTTTGTAACGGCAGGCAGACCAGGCCTTGGGCTTTTTGTATCTGTGCTTTCAGGGCTTATAAATGTTTTGTTTGACTATATATTTATTGCCGTATTTGAAATGGGTGTAACAGGAGCAGCAATAGCAACAGGCATGGGATGTTTTTTCTCTGCCATATTTGGCACTGTATATTTCTTTATAAGAAAAAATAAAATACTGTATTTTGTAAAAACAAAATTTAATGGCAGCATGCTTGCAGGAGTATGCTTAAACGGCTCTTCTGAAATGGTAACAAATCTTTCAAACTCCATTACAACATTTCTTTTTAACTATATGTTTTTGAAATATTACGGTGAAGATGGTGTAGCTGCCATGACAATAGTTATGTATTTTGAATTTTTGTTTACGGCAGTATTTTTTGGCTATTCCAATGGCGTGTCGCCTGTAATAAGCTTTAAATACGGTGCAGATGACAGAAAACAGATAAAGGCTCTTTTAAGGCACTGTATGGTATTTGTTATAATATGCTCTGTAAGTGCATGTGCAGTATCGCAAGGCATTATTGGAAATATAGTTACAATATTTACCGAAAAGGGCAGTAATGTATATAACATAAGCACATCAGGATTTCATATTTATTCCATTGGCTTTTTATTTATGGGTGTTAATATACTGTCATCGGCTTTTTTTACAGCTCTTTCAAACGGAAAGGCATCAGCAGCAATATCGTTTGCAAGGACATTTATATTCCTTTCAGGGTCTATAATTATACTTCCTATGGTATTTGGTAAAGAAGCCCTTTGGGCAGCACTGCCTTGTGCCGAAGTTTTGGGCATAATAGTTTCGGTTATATTTTTGGCAAAAAACAAAGAAAGATATGGATACTAAAAAGGGCAGATTTTATTCTGCCTTTAGCATTTCGAAAAAGTCCATTTGGACTTTTTCGAGATTAAATTAAAGTTATAAAGCCCTTGTTCGTCGGGTGCTTTCCTGTGGATTTCATTTGGAAAACTTGGTACCGCCAAGATAGGCGGACAGCCACTTGTGGCTGGAGTTTGCTTTAGCAAACTTACTGAATAGTTGTTTTCCAAACCTTTCCGCTTACATAAAACAGGTTTCTTGGCAAATTGATGGCAGATTTTATTCTGTTTTTTTAAAAACATATTGACTTTTGGAAATATAAGTGATAATATTTCATCAGAAGTTAGTTATAGGTAACCAAAGAAAGGGTGTGCTAATGTGAGCGTTGTTATCGTAGGAGGCCATGACAGAATGGTCAGACAGTATTTAGATATTTGTAAGTGTTATAACTGCAAGGCAAAAGTTTTTACTCAGATGCCAGCAAGCTTTAAAAATCAAATTGGCAAAGCAGACCTTATGGTACTTTTTACAAGTACAGTATCTCATACAATGGTTTCTGGTGCAATAAGCGAGGCTAAATATAACAATATTGAAATAGCCCGTTCTCACAGCAGCAGCTCCAGTGCTTTAAGAAAGATACTTGAAGAAAGATGTAAATAATTTTTTTGAATATATGTTAGCATAAGCTAACATTAAGCGAGGTGTAAAATGAGTTCATTTGAAAACAATGTTTTAACAGCCTGTGCACCAACTATACTTGGTGTGAAGCATGGAACTTTATTTTCCTGTCCAAAGGAGGACATTATAAAACTTGAAAACATAAATAAAAAATATAGTGTTCTCCTGTTGGAAAAAGACATTTATATTAAACCGCTGTATCAGTGCAAAAATAGGCAGTTTATACTTGCCTACAGAAAAAAAGAATTAATTAAGGCTTTATCAGACAAAAAGGTTTCCGCATTTTTGAAGAAAGAGGGGTATCCAGTTGGAAACAAAATGGATATGGAAAAGATGCTTGATTTTCTTGCCGTCAGAATAATGGCAAACAATTCCTTCCCTCATGAAATCGGCTTCTTTTTAGGCTACCCAACAGAAGATGTATTTGGCTTTATTAAAAATAAAGGCAATAACTACAAATTATGCGGCTACTGGAAGGTTTATGACAATGTAGAAAAAGCAAGAACTCTTTTTGAAAATATTGCCATGTGCAGCGAAAATATGAAACGCATTATATTATCCCAAAAGTCTTTCCCTTTAATAATTAATGCGGCATAAAAAAGGAGGAAAATAACAAAAATGAAAGCAGCAGTTATATACTGGAGTGGAACAGGCAACACAGAAATTATGGCAAATGCTATTGCAGATGGCATGGTAAGTGCAGGCTGTGAAACAGAAGTTTTTGATGTAACAAGCTTTAAAGGCAGTGTTAAAGATTATGATAAGATTGCTTTTGGTTGCCCATCAATGGGTGATGAAGTTTTAGAAGAATGCGATTTTGAACCGTTCTTTGAATCAGTTGAAAGCAGTCTTTCAGGCAAGAAAATTGCACTTTTTGGCTCATATGGCTGGGGTGACGGCCTTTGGATGAGAAACTGGGAAAAAAGATGCGAAGATTTAAATGCAAATCTTTTTGAAACAGGTCTTATTATAAACAGTACACCAAATGACGAAGGCAAAGAAAAATGCAAAGCTTTCGGCAGTGATTTTGCAAAGTATTAAAAATTAAATAAAAAAACAAAAAAATATAGACAACAGACAAATTTAAAACAATTTCTCCAATACTAATTAACCTCTTAATATTGAGAGCTTCCCCCAAAGCTCTCTACCAACAAAATAAAAAAGACTTTCACCTTTTTATAAGGGAAAGTCTTTTTTATTTTATTATAATACAAGTGAAGGTGCTGTGTATACACGAGAAGCCATTTCCTGATCAAGAAGATAAAGGCTCTTTGGGTCTGTGCCGAAAAGCTCCATTTTTCTAACAAGGTCGCTGGCATTTGTTTCTTCTTCACCCTGTTCTTTTACAAACCAGTCAAGAAACTGCATAGTACGGAAATCTTTTTCTGTGTATGCTGCGTCATATATGTTATTAATAAGGCTTGTTACATAGTGTTCATGTTCAAGACCTGCTTTAAGGGCATCAATGTTTTCTTTAAGGTCCATTTCAGGTTTTTCAATAGCTTCAAGAGTTACAGTGGCATCGTTATTTTGCATGTACTGCATAATAAGCATTGCATGGTCTCTTTCTTCCTGAGCCTGAATTTTGTACCAGTTAGCAAAACCGTTAAGACCTTTTTCGGTGTAATAGTTTGAAAAATAAAGATAGAGATAAGCTGAATAAAACTCCTTGTTTATCTGTTCATTTAATAACTGTGCTACTTTTTCTTTAAGCATTTTTAACATCTCCTTATATTTTTTAAAGTATAAATACTTTATATTTTAAATTTCATTCCATATTTTAAACCCTGCCGTAAATACAGAGCCTTTGTTTTTCTCGCTTTCAACCCATATTTTGCCGTCATGTGCCTGTACAATATGAGTTGCTATGGAAAGCCCTAAGCCTGTGCCTTCAATAGTTTTATTTCTTGATTTATCGGCTCTGAAAAATCTGTCAAATACATAAGGCAGGTCTTCTTTAGCTATGCCTATTCCGTTATCTTTAACGGCTATATAGCCATAGGTTTTATCTTTATATATTCGTATGTCTATTTCGCAATTTTCACCTGAGTATTTAATTGCGTTATCTATGAATATCCTTAAAAGCTGCTCCAGCTGCATTTCATCGCCTATTATACATACATTATCTTCTGGAGTGTATGTTATTTTTCTGCCAGTTTCCACAACAGAGTAGTCTTTTACAACTTTTTCTGTAATATCATTTACAGATATTTTTTCCATATCAAAGCTTATCCTCTTTTGGTCAAAGCGTGCTATAAGAAGGAGCTTTTTAATAAGCTCTGACATAGAACGTATTTCGTCTTTTATGGAAGCTATACTTTCGTTTAAGACTTCCGGGTCGCTTTTACCCCATCTGTCAATAAGGTTTACATATCCGTTTATAACGGCTATAGGCGTTTTAAGCTCGTGAGATACATCGCTTGTAAACCTTTTTTGGTTTTCAAAAGATTCTTCAAGCCTGTCAAGCATGTAATTAAATGTTTCGGAAAGCTCTTTAAGCTCGTCATCAGGACCGTCTATAACAAGCCTTTTTGAAAGGTCATTATTGGCGGCTATACTTTGTGCCGTTCGTCTTATTTCGTTTACCGGCTTTAAAAGGGCAGCACTTAAATACCATCCTGCAATAAATGCAATTATTATACATACTACAACTATTGCACCAAGTCTAAGACCAAACCATTCCCAAAATGTCTGTATACTTACCATTGGCTTTGAAACAAGCATTATATATTCTCTGTCGTAGGTGTAATAATGACGCTTTGTAACAAGGTGATAAACGCCTTCAAAGTCCGTTGTTATGTCAAATACCATTCTTTTGTTGCCTGTGTCAACAAAGCCTGAATCTGTTTTTACAGACATGGAATTTATAATATCATATTCAATAACACTTTGACCCTGAATATATTCATATACTTCCCCTGTTGAGCAGTCGGTAATTATAAATTCCACATATCCGTCGCTTATGGCTTCTTTAATGCCTTCTTCCGTTGGGTTATGGGTATGGTTAAGGTATATACATACTCTGTCTGTAGCCTCTATTATTTCGTGGCTTATAACATTTTGGTATACTAATGGCACACAGTATATGGCAATTGCAGTTGAAATAATGAGTATCATTGTTACAACTGAGCTGTACATAAGAGTTATTCTGTTTACAATAGTGAGGTTTTTAAATTTATTGAAAAATTTACTCTTCTTCATCTTTTATAAAATACCCTTCGCCTCTTGCTGTGTAAATATAACGCTCTGAAAATCTTTCGTCTATTTTTGTTCTTATGTATCTTATGTATACGTCAACAATGTTTGTTTCGCCAACTTCCTGACCCCAAACTTTATTAAATATCTGCTCTCTTGAAAGAACAGTGTTTTTGTTCTGGGCAAGATATAAAAGAACTTCAAATTCTTTTTTTGTAAGCTCAACCACATTTCCTTTTACACGCACTATGCGGCTTTCTAAGTCCATTTCAACATCTTTAAATTTTATAATTGTGCCGTTTTGGTTCTTTGAAGGGCTTCTTCTTAAAACAGCTCTCATTCTTGCCAAAAGCTCTTCAATGGCAAAAGGCTTTGTTATATAGTCGTTGGCACCTATGTCAAGACCTGCTACTTTATCCATAACTTCGTCCTTGGCAGTAAGCATTATTACCGGAACATTTGAAACCTTTCGTATTCTGCGGCATATTTCAAAGCCGTTAAGTCCCGGAAGCATAAGGTCAAGAAGTACCATGTCAAATTCGCCATTTAAGAATGTATCAAGACCTTCTCTGCCGTCATTGGACACAGTAACAATATAGTCCTCATACTTAAGCTCCAGCTCTATAAAACGAGCCATTTTTATTTCGTCCTCAATTATAAGCACTTTTGTTTTGCTCATAATATTACCCCCTATGTTTTAACTTATAGAAATATTATAAAATATTTAAGACAAAATTCAAAGTATGTTTACATAGTTTGCAATAATATTATTTATGATATATAATGTTCAAGAAAATTTTTAACGGAGGTTTAAAAAATGAAAAAATTAATATATGTATTTCTTTCTGCCGTGCTTGCTTTTGGTGCATTAAGTGGCTGCTCAACTAAAAAAGAGGAAGAAAACAAGGTATCTGCTGATGATGCACAAAGCCGTGCTGTAGGTCTTGATGACATAGGTCTTTATTATGTAACACCTGCCGTGTGGGCAGAGTATCAGGGTACAAATATTATTCCTCAGACAGTTACAAGTGACGGTGCTTTAGCAAGGGTAATATATGGATATATTTCTTCAGAAGATGCCGAAATTTTTGCAGAGGGCAACGAAGAACAGGCTTTGGAAGAAGATATAAACGATTACATTACACCTATATGCGAAATTACTGTTGCAGAAACAAATAATTTCAAAAACGGAAAATTAAGCTATATTGACGAAGCATATGAAAATAAACAGGAGCTTGATACACAGGGTGACTATTCATACTATATCTATAGTGTAAGCACAGATAAATCACTTTTATCAGAAGAGGATTTAGCAGTATACGAAATTATTTCATCAGAAGAAACTATACAGGAACTTACAGACAGTCTCTTTACAAAGGAATTTAATCCTGATGATGTTAAAACAGTAGCTGAGTCACTTGGTCTTTCTGACTATATAACATTTGAAACAAAGACACTTGAAGGCGATGATATTTCAAGCACATGCTTTGGTGATTATGATGTTACACTTTTAAACTTCTGGGGAACATATGCCCTTGAAAACAGCAACGAACAGGCAGTGCTTCAGGAAGTTTATGAAAAAGCTCAGAGCCTTGATAAAAAAGTAAACGTAATAAATGCCGTAGTAGATACACCAGATGAAGAAGCAGAAAAATTAGTAAAAGAACTTAAAGAAGAAGCAGGCGGTAAGTTTACAACAATAGTTATGGACGAAACTCTTGCTAATTGGGCAACAGAAAACCTTGAAGGCGTGCCAACAACAATACTTGTTGACAGTGACGGTAAAATAGTAAGCGACCAGGTTAAAGGTGCTAAAGGCACAGATTATTACATGGAGCTTATAGAAACATATCTTAATGAACAGTAAATAAATAAGAAGCTGCATAGCCTAATTTTTGGCTGTGCAGTTTTTTTATTTAAAATGATATAATTTTAAGAAAAACGACAATATTTTGAACCCTTTTTTGTAAAAAACACTCTTTAAAATAGTATTTACAAATGGGAGGGATTGATTTGGAATTAATTAAAGTTGCTGTAATATTTATAGTGGCAATTGCCGTTATAAAAATTATATTTTCATTGGTTATTAAAATTGGATTTAAAATAATAATGGCTGTTGTAATTTTTGGAGGAATACTTATTTTTGCAGGTAATTATATGGGTAATGGAAAAATACTTGCAGAAAATTTAGTATCTTCAATTTCTGTTGCTGTAAATAAAGTTGATATGCCGTCATGGCTTACATATTATAATCAGGAAGACGAAAAATGGGGTGATGAGCTTTATGGCACATCTGATTATATTAAAGATGCCGGCTGTGGACCAACTGTTTTGGCTATGGCAGTAAGCACACTTACAGATTTTCAGGTGACACCACTTGATATGGCGTCATGGTCATACGAAAATGGATATTACTGTGAGGGCAGCGGCAGCTATCACACACTTATAGGCGATGCTCTTAACTTTTATGGACTTGATTATACTGTATCAACTTCAAAAGACGATGTTATAAATGC